>JAKAZC010000156.1 GCA_021826655.1 Actinomycetes bacterium
CCAGCAGTTCTCCATCGTGTCGCCGACCAGACATCCGTCCGGGCCTCCGGTGCTGACATCGACTCCGGTCACCTCGCACTGATTCCCCACACGATCAGCCGGACCCCCGACGAGCCACCGGCTCGACAGCCCACTTGGGCCCCGTACCCCCGGTGGCCCGGCGGCGCACCGCTGAACGGGACGTGTGCCCTCCGGACGTCCCATTCCGGCGCCACCAGGGGCTCGCCGACGCCGTAGGCAGGCGGTGTGCGCGGGTCAGAGCAGGAAGAGATCCCGCTCCCACGCGAACCTCCCGATCGCGCCCGATGCGTAGGCGCCACTACGGACCCGTCCCAGCACGAGGGGCAGGCGGCGGATGAACCGGTCGGGAAGCGCGAGCTGGAATCGGAGCAGATCCAGCTCACGGTCGATGCGCTGGCGGGTGGCCGGTGCGAGCAGTGGGTCGGCCGCCTGGTCCGCACGTTCCAGGAGCGCCTGCCGCAGGTGGAACTGATGTGCCAGCGTCTCCTGGCGCAGCCCCCGGTCGCGCAGGTGGCGGGCGAGGGCCGGCAAGGCGGCGGTCGGATGCAGGCCGATGGCGTTGGAGGCGTGCAACCGGTAGAAGATCAAGGGCTCGTCGATCGGCTTCACCCGAGCCTTCGACGCGATCGCCGCCGAGATCCAGTAGTCGTGGGTGATCGGCGGCGCCGGTCGGAGGAAGGTGAGCAAGGACGAGCGGAAGGTCACCGTGGCCCCCGTCACCACCGGGCGCCTCAGCAGCACATCGAGCTCGTGTCCCGAACGGAACTGCGCCAGCACGTCCTCGGTGAGGCCGGCGAGCTCCCACAGCGTCTGCCCCGTCGAGGCGCCTCGCTCGTCGATGCAGCGCCCGTTGCTGAACGTCGCGCCAACGTGCGGATCGTCGTCGAGAACGTCGATCGCTCGCTGCAGCCGGGACGGGTGCCAAACATCGTCCTGATCGCAGAGTGCGATGAGGTCGCCCCGGGCGTCGCCGATGGCGGCCCAGAAGTTCGCCGGGATGCCCAGTCTCTGCTGATTGACGGAGATCCGCACCGGCACCGCTGATCGATGGGCGAAGTCGTCGAGGACCTCCCGGGTGGCATCGTGGGATGCGTCGTCACGAACCACGATTTCGTCCGGCGGGCAGGTCTGGCCGGCGAGACTGTCGAGCTGGGTCGCCAAGAAGTCGGCTCCGTCGAACGTGCAGAGGACCACGGAGACCGAGCTCACACCGGTTCCATCCGTTCCGGGTGGTGCGACATCCCTGAGCCGGTCACGACCGCAGGTGCCGTGCCCTCGTCGCCCCCGTGCACACCGGCCGTCACCGGTAGGCGCAGCCGGCAGCCGACACGACGACGAGAGAGGAGACGCCGACCCCATCCGCGGGGCGCATGCGCATGCTCGGTCCCGCAGCCGACGACGACCTGGCCTTCTGCCCGGCACGGCGTGCGACACCGGCGCCCGGACGGCGGGATCCGTCACGTCCCCGCATGGGTTCGCGACTACCTCCCACGGCCTCGTGGGTGCCGCCGACCCGGGGGCCGAACACCGAACAGCCGGCCTGCCGCACAACGGTCGTGGCAACGACGGCCGGACACTGGCACAGAGATCCTCTCGGTCGTTTGGGCGATCATACTGCCGGCGAGAGCTCGGTCGCTTCTCGCTGGGCAGCGCATCGCCCGCACGCGGGCTCCCCGGTTGGCCCGCGCGTCGCCCGCGCCCCCTGCATCTGCGACAGGAGCAGTCCGTCGCCGTCAGGTTCCGGCGCGGCGAGCCGAGCCCCGCGCTCCGACCGGGCCCGTGACCATCGCCCGCCACGCCGACAGCGCGCGTGACGGCCGGCGGGCGCTCAGCGTGGCCGCCCGCACCGCGGCGGCACCGACCGCCATCACCCACTGGCTGGCTCTGAACCACGTCGCCGCGAACGTCATCGTCCCCCGCCACCATTCGATCTCCCGGTCCCACGACGACGTGCTCGAGCCCCCGGCATGGTGCACGGCCCACGGAACCGGCAGGGCCACCAGGCGCCATCCGGCCTCGGTCCAGCGTTTTGACAGGTCCGTGTCCTCCCCGTAGAGGAAGAAGCGCTGGTCGAACCCGCCGACCTCGTCAAAGGCCGCCCGCCGAACCAGGAGCGCAGTGGCTCCGAGCGCGGCGGTGTCCGCCGGACCGTCCGGCACCCGCTCGACGTGGTCGGCGACACCGGGGAAACGCAGGGCCATCGACCGCACGGGGCGCCACCTGAGCAGGCTCCGCAGGCGGAGTGCCCGGCCCCAGAGATGGACCGGACCCAGCAGGATCCCCTGGCTCCGCTCGGGCAGCCCGGTCGCCTCGTCGATGATCACGCCCTGGCAGGCAGCGATCCGTGGCTGGGCGTCGAGCAGCGCCATGCCCTCCTCGACCGCGCCAGGCACCAGCGCCGCGTCGGGGTTCATCAGGAGCACGTAGGCGGCACCGGTCAGCGCCATACCCCGGTTGTGCCCGGCACCGAAGCCCGGGTTGGACGGGTCGCGGACCACGACGGCACCCATCGACGACGCCACCTCATCGGAGCCGTCGTCCCCGTGGTCGACCACCACCACCGTTCCCATCCCCCGGACCGCCCGCAACGAGGCGAGGCAGCGACCCACGTCGTCACGGCTGGCGTAGGTCACGACCACGGCATCCACCAGAGGATAGGGCTCCCCGGTCACGGGCTCCCACCGGCCAGGTCCGGCGGACCAGGTGAGCTCGTTCCGACATCCGGCGGACCGGACGACCGGGCCCCGAGCTCGGGTGGATCGAACAGGGCGCGGACCCGTACGGCCATGTGCTCGTGCGTGTACCGGAGACGGACCTCGTCCTGCGCTTGGCAGCCCAGATCCCGCGCGCCGGCGGGGTCATCGAGCAGCGCGACGATCTGGCGGGCGAACGGGCGGCCTACCTCCGCGACCCGGACCGGCAATCCGGGAGCGAAGCCGGCGGCAGCGGCCGGGGAGATCACCTGCGGCCGGCCGGCGGCAGCGGCTTCGAGCACCTTGATCTGCATACCGGTGGCGAAGGGCAGGGGAGCTATGGAGAGGGTGGCGCGGACGACCAGGCGGCCGAACCCTGCGAAGTCGGGCACCAGCTCCGCCCCCATCGCCCGCACCAGGTCGCGCACCTCCCGTGTCGGTCGCCGGCCCGCCACACACAGGGACGACCCCGGTCGGAGCCGCAACACTTCCGGCCAGATGGAGGTGGCCAGTTCCCGGATCGCGGCGACGTTCGGGCCGTAGTCGAGGGTGCCGGTGAACAACACGTCGACCGGGGACTCCCCCTCGACCAGACGTGGAAGCTCCCGGCCGACACGAGCAACCGGCAGGGTGATGGGGAACCAGGCTGCCCCGAGCACGCCGGCATCGCGGTAGCCGGCTGCGACGGTCGACACGCCGACGGCTCTCGCCGCCGATTCGGCCCGGGCCATCGTCCGCGCCAGCACATGCCAGCCGGCCCGGTACAGGCGGCGTTGCTCGATGAAGGCCCGCTGGCCGTAGCTCTCGCTCAACCGGTCGACGTAGTCGAGCACCACCGGCACGCCTCCGGGGAGGGTGGTGGGGTCGAATGCCCGGAGCGAGATCACCACCACGCCGTCGGGCGCGATCACGTCGAGACGGCGGCGCAGTGCGGGACCGGACCACGCCAACGACTCCAGTGAGACGGCACCGGTGAGCGCGGCACCGGCGCGCCCGAGACCGCGGGGGAGGAGTCGTTGGCCGTCGGGAACCAGGGGCACGGCGACCACCTCGACACCCGAGAGGGCGAGCACGTCCTGCCACCATTCCAGGCGCGTCGTCGCTCCCCCACCGCGCGTGACGGCGTGGACGACCGCGACCCGTTGCATGGTGGCCATCCTCGCAGAGCAGTGTCACGACCGCCTCGAATCGCCCCGATGGGCACCGGGCTGAACGTCCCGAGAACGCGGTCCCGAACCCGGGATCGGCGGCCGGATCGGCGGCATGAGCCCCAGATCGCACCTCGCTGGTGCGGATGTGCAACCACCGGACCACCCAGACGCCGCCATCAGGCCCGCCATGCCGCCCCGCGACCACCGGAGGCCCCACGAGGAGGACGCCGCCGCCCCTCGACCTGCCCGGACGTCGGCCGTATAATTTTTCAGGCCGGAGGGGAAGCAGGAACGAGGGCGAGGGGGAAGGACATGACGACGCGGCCTACAGCCAGGTCGTCACGCGGCCCGGTGTCTCCCGTCCTCGGGCGTCCGGCGCCCAACGGGGTCCACGAGGTCAACCGATGAGGCGCCTCCGGCACCTGGGGGTCGCTCTCGCCCCGATCGTGGTGGTGCTGGTGCTCGCCGAGCTCCACGCCCACCTGATCGGCCATTACCGCTTCACCGGGACCCCGCGGTTCGCATGGACGGCTGCCTACACCGTGCTGATCGAGCTGTCTGCCTACCTGGCGGGGATGTTCGATGACCAGCGGTCCGCGATGTCCGCCATCCGGTCCGCGCTCGGAGCGGCACTGGGCGGGGGCATCGCCATCTCCCTCTTCCAGCTGATCCTGGGCTCGCTGCTCTTGCCCCGGGCGGTGATCTTCGGCTCGGCACTGCTCCTGTTCGGCTTCGACCTCGCCGTGGGGCTCTCCGCAAACCGGGACCTCCGCGACGGGGGTGGCGACCGGGTGCTCGGGGTGCTCAGCCCCGACGAGGCCATGCCGCTTGAGGCCGACTTCGAGCGCGTTCTCGAACGGCCGGCCCACGTCGTGGGGGTGCTCGAACCGAGCGAGGTGGCGACCACCAGTGGGGCCGGCGCGGAGTCGCCCGGACTGCTCCTGCTCGACGCGGGCATCCGGATGCGGGCGACCGTGGTGGTGCTCGGCCGCAAAGCGCTCGCCGACGAGTCCATCGTCGCCCAGGCGGCCCTGCTGCACGGCCGAGGCGTGCGGGTGCGGACCCTCGGCCTCTTCTACGACGAATGGTTCGGAAAGCTGCCCATTGCCGACCTCGAGCGGGTGTCGCTCATGTTCGACATCCAGGAGCTCCACGCTCTCGGCTACGCCCGGCTGAAGCGGATCGTCGACTTGACGGCCGCCTCGGTCGGGTTGGTGGTCCTGGCGGTGGTCGCCCCGCTGGTGTGGGTCCTCGACCAGTTCGGCAATCGGGGGCCGCTGTTCTTCCGCCAGACCCGGGTGGGCAAGGGAGGGGAACCGTTCTCCATCGTGAAGTTCCGCACCATGCCGCCAACGACGGAACCCACCGAGTGGACCCGGGAGTCGGACCCCCGCATCGGCGTGCTCGGAAAGTGGATGCGCAGGTTCCACATCGACGAGCTCCCGCAGTCGATCAACGTCCTGAAGGGTGAGTTGTCGTTGGTGGGTCCCCGGCCCGAGCAGCCGCGCTACGTCGAGGAGCTGCTCCAGAAGATCCCCTTCTACGACGTCCGTCACCTGGTGTTGCCGGGGATCACCGGTTGGGCTCAGGTCAAGTTCCCCTACGGTGCCAGCGTGGAGGACGCCTTGGAGAAGCTCCAGTACGAGTTCTTCTACCTCCGCCACCAGGGTCCGATGCTCGATGCCCGCATCCTCGCCCGCACCGTCCGCACGGTGCTGCGGGCCGGGGGGAGATGAGCGCGGCCCGGCCATGCCTCCCGGAGCCGCGCCGTGGCAGAGGCCCGGGCGGCAAGGCCTAGGACGCTGCCGGAGTAGGGCGCCTCAGACTGGGGATCGGTCGGGCACTTCGCTCCGGCCGTGGCGTCGCCGCTGCCGAGCTCGCTGCGGTCGTGACGAGGATCGGTCACCGGTCATGCACGTGGGGCGCTATCGCCCCCCACGTGCGGCCATCAGGTCTCCTGGGCGTTGCGGTGATCGCCTGGTCAGGCGCTCGTGAGGTTCCAGGCGCCCAGGTGGCGGTCGAGACCGAGCGCGGCCAGCCGGGCCCAGTTGAGGGCGCCGGCGCGGGTGTCGAGGTCAGTGGCGATCCGTTCCTTGCCCCGGGTCCGGGCATGGCGTCCGCCCCAGCTCTGCCTGACGAAGTGGGAGATCTTGCCCTCGACGACGGGCCGGTTGGCCCGGTAGCGCTCTTTCCAGCCGGGGTCTTGCTGGTCGGCCCGGGCCTGGGCCAGGAGGCCCTCGTGGGGGTGGACCGAGATGCTGCGTCCGGCCCTCGACTTGGTGCAGGCCTGGCGCATCGGACAGGTTCGGCAGTGGATCTTGAACGAGGCCGTCCCACGTTTGTCGCGTGTCGCGTTGATGGTCACGGCCTGTCCGGCCGGGCACGTCACGGTGTTGTGCCCGGTGTCGACCCGGAACTGGTCCTTGGTGAACAGTCCGGTCGAGTTGCGCACCGGCGGGACCGGCGGGACCTTGGCCGTGACGGTGAAGCCCCGTGCTCCAAGGGCGTGGCGGGTGGCACCGTCCGCGTGGGCGGAGTCGCCGAACACCTCGGGCTCGTCTTGTGCGTCGGCCAACGAGGCCACCAGGTCATCTCTGGAGGAGCGCAGCACGTCAAGGGGGGCTACAGGCCGGTTCGGCTTGTCTCCGGTGACGGTGCCGGGTGCATGACCGCATCATGGGCGCGCTGACAGAGCTGTCCGACCAGGTCGGAGCTCGAGGGGGCAGGCAAGGCCGGCCGGAGGCCGCCCGCAGGGGCAGCCTTGGCGGCACGGTCAGTGACGCCTCACATCATGATGTCCGAAGCCGGGCCGCAACCAGGTGGACTCGATCAGATGCGCGGTCTCGCCGCAGAGCGGGGACCATGACCTCGAACGAGCTCGCACCGGGTCGCGTCCGGTCCGTCCGCTGGATCCGGGGTGACCGATCAGTC
>JAKAZC010000157.1 GCA_021826655.1 Actinomycetes bacterium
TCGAGCGGTGGGCGGCGGAACGACAGGTCGAGCGCCCCGGTGATCGGCGGCCGGCCGGAGATGGCGAGCATGGGATTCCCCTCCCTTACCCCGAGGCCTTCGGGGACGAGGATCGAGCCTAACCACCCCAGGAGCGCCGGGGGACAGTGGGTTGGTCTACGCGGGTGCGGGTGCGGGGACGGGCGCGGGTGCGGGGACGGGTGCGGGGACCGGCTCCGACGCCCCCCGGCCCCCGAGGGCGCTCACCCCAGTGAGCCGAGCACGACGTCGTTGTGCTCGCCGACGGCCGGAATGCTCGACGGCCCGCTCCGGACGCCGTCCACCGACAGCGGGCCGCGAGGCAGGCGGAACGGCGGCAACCCGGGCACCGAATGCACCTCCCATGCCCCTGCTGCCCGGAGGTGCTCGTCGTCGAGCAGCTCCACCAGACCGTTCACCGGACCGCAGGGGATTCCCCGCCTTTGGGCTTCGAGGAAGAATTCGTGCTTCGTGTAGTGCCCGAGCAGCTCGGCGATCCAGCCGTTGATGATCTCGATGTACGGCGCCCGGACCGATACCGGGCCCCGGAAGACGTCCAAGAGCGGCTCCTCCATCCCGAGGATCTCGGCGATCCACGCTGCCAGCGAGTCCCACTGGCCGGGCAGGAACGCGGCGATGTCCACGGTCGTGCCGTTCGGTCCGCTGATGACCCCGAGCCCGGCCAAGCGAGCGCGTGGCACTCGGCCCGGCACGAGCCCTTCGACGGCCATCTGCGGCCCCGCTTCCATCGAGACGCTGAGCGCCGCCTCCTGCATCGAGATGTCCACCGCCTGCCCGGAGCCGCGAGCACGTCGAGCCCGGAGGGCGAGGAGCGCGCCCATGCAGGCGTTGAGCGACGAGACCGCGTTGGTGAGCCCGAGCGGAGCGACGACCGGCGGTCGGTCCGGATCGCCGAGGGGGAAGGTCAGGCCGCTCGACGCCCACGCGACCGTGTCCGATCCCCGCCAGTTGCGGTGCACCCCGGTCCGCCCGAACCCGGTGGCGGAGACCGCGATCAGGTCGTCGTTGACGAGCCGGAGGGCTCGCTCGTCGAGGTCCGGCCCGCCGGAGCCGGCGGGATCGCCGAGGAGCACGATGTCGGCGCTCGCCACCAGCAGGTCCCGTCGCGATCGACCGTCGGGGCAGCCCTCGTCGATCGTCACCGATCGCTTGCCCGCCGCGTAGGCCAGGAAGCCGGCGCTGACGGCGGTGCCGTCCTCGCCCTCCACCAGTGGGGGGACCCTTCGCAGCGGGGACCCCCCCGGGGGCTCGACCAGGATGACCTCAGCCCCCAGCTCCGCGAGCACCCGCCCCGCGTAGGCGAGCGCCTCGGAGCCGAGGTCGAGGACCCGGGTGCCGCGAAGCAGTCCGATGGCGGTCACGCGTCCTCCTCGTAGGCCTGCTGCAGGCGGGCGAACAGCACCTCGGCCGGGTCGATCGAGGCAGGTGGCCACTGCAGGGGCAGGAGATGGCGGATCCACCCGTAGTAGGGCCGCTCGAGCTGCACTTCCCGGTAGGTCATCTCGTGGGCCGCGCCATCCTGCAGCAGCTGTTGGATCGCCCCGTCGTCGAGCCCGGCGACCTCGCGGAGGACGTCGCGGGTGTGCTCGCCGAACGCAGGCGCGGCCCGGGTGAGGCGGGCCGGCGTCTCCGACAGCGTGACGGCTTGCCCGTAGCAGAGCTCGGCGCCGAACCGGGCGTGCGGGAGCGCCTGAATGAAACGTCGAGAGGCCAGGTGCTCGTCCTTCAGGACCGAGAGGTTGTCGATCACCGGGAACGCGGCGATCCCGGCCTCCTGCAGGCGCCAGGTGGACTCCCACGCGGTGCGGCCGGACGTCCATGCCGACAGTTGGACACCGATCTCGTCCTGATGGCGGGCCCGATCAGCGGCCGTGCGCAGCCCCGCATCGGTGCTCAGGGACCGGAGCTCCTCGATCCGGGCGAGGCGTGACCAGTCGTCGTCGTCGAGGACGGAGATGGCGACATAGCGGTCCGGATCACGGGTCGCGAAGATCCCGTCCGGCGCTCCCCGGGGGGAACGGTCGCCGGTCCGGGGCGGCTCGGCGCCGGAGACCCCCGCCAGGACGAGCGACGGGGCGATGCACTCGATGGCCACCTCGAGCTGGGACACGTCGAGCTCGGCACCCTCTCCGGTGACGTCACGGCGCAGCAGCGCGGCGAGCACGGCGATGACGCCCCACATGGAGGACGGGTAGTCCGGGAACGACAGTGGCAATCCGTTCGGCGTCCGGTCCGGCCATCCCACGAGCGCGGTGATGCCGGACAGGGCCGACAGGTTCCCGCCCCACGTCCGGAACGAACGGTACGGGCCTTCCGAACCGAAGGAGAACAGGTTGAGGTAGATCAGGTTGGGGTTGACCGCCCGGAGCCGGTCGTAGGTCAGCTGGAGGTTCTCGACGGCGTCGACGCTCATGTTCATGACGAGGACGTCGGAGCCCTCGACGAGCCGGTCGAACGCGCCTCGCCCGCCGGGCGTGTCGAGCTCCAACGAGACGCTGCGCTTCTCGGGGCACGTGAACCCGTTGATGCCCGTGCCCGTGTCCCGCCGGATCTCCCAAGGCACCGAAAGGGGGACCCATCCGGACCCGGTGGTCCGGAGGGAGTCGGGCCGACGCACCGATTCGACCCGGATGGAGTCGGCACCGAACTGGCCGAGGGTCCGGGCGCACACCGGGGCCGCGATCCCGTAGCCGATCTCGAGGACCCGGATGTCCTGCAGGGGGAGGTCCGTGCTCACCCCGTCGTCCCCTGGTCCCGCGGGCACGGCCGGTCGCCTGCGCCCCGAGACAGTGGACGGACCGGTCCGAGGCCCAATCCGATGCCGATGCCGATGCCGATGCCGAGGCCGAGGCCGATCATGCCTGGCCCCCGGCGTCTTCGAGAACGCCCGACGCGAAGAGCCTCTCGACCTCCTCAGTGGAGAGGCCGAGGACCTCCCGCGCGATCTCAGCGGTGTGCTCGCCCTGGCGCGGCGCCGCCCCGGGCGGCTTGCTCGGCAGGTGCTCGGCGTGGTGCGCGTCGCCCTCGACCAGAACGGAGTCGAAGCCCGGCTGGGAGATGACTTGGACGAAGTCGCGGTCGAGCAGGTGGGGATCGCTCAGGAGATCGACGGGAGCCAGGACGGTTGCCGCCGGAACCCGAGCGCCCTGCAGGCGGTCCATGACCTCGCGCGCCGGAAGCGATCGGGTCCACCCGCTCAGATGCTCGTCGATCTCGTCGACGGCCGCGAGACGGCCGGCGGTCGTCGCGTACCGCCCGTCGGCTGCCCAGTCCGGGTTCCCGAGCATGTCGACGAGGCGCGACCAGTCGTCGTCGTCCCGGACGGTGACGACGCACCAGTCGTCTTCGCCCGCGCAGCGGTACAAGCCCCATGGCGCCGCATCGGGGCAGCGGTTGCCGAGCGGAGAGACGCTGCCCGGATTGAGGCTCTCCTGCAGGATCAATTCGGAGAGACTGTTGATGACGGCGTCGGCCTGGGACACTCGAACATGGCCAGGGTTGGGTGTGCGAACGCAGGCCAAGGCGGCGATCGCCTCGAGCCGTCCGACGAATTGATCGGGGAAGAAGATGGCATCCTCGCCGAAGGCCCTTTCGGTCTCCGGATAGCGCCAGAGCCACGTCTGGCCCCCGAGGCTGCGGGCGTGACTTCCGAAGCCTCGCCACCAACCCCATGGGCCACCGTCGCCGAACAGCTGACTGCTCACCATCACGACGTCGGGATTCGCACGGCGCAGTGCATCGAATCCCAGTCCGAGGCCGTCCATGACACCGGGCCCGAGGTTCTCGATGACGATGTCGGACCGTGCGACCAGCTGCAGGACCAGCGACAACCCACTGGCCTGCCTCAGGTCGACGCCGAAGCTCCTCTTGTCCCGGTTGATGGTGACGAACTGGGACGAGAGCATCGCGGCGCCGCCGAACACCCGGCTCTGGTCGGGGAACGCCCGGCTCTCCACCTTTATGACGTCGGCCCCGTGGTCGCGCAGCAGTCGGCCGGCCTCGGGACCGGCCATCAGCTGGGTGAACTCGAGCACTCGGAGACCGGCCAGCGGAGCGCCGCCGGTGCCCGCAGTCGAAGGGACCGCGTAGCGCTCCGTCGCGAAGGGGGGCTCGCCGCGATCGAGGCTCGTCACCACCTCGTCCGTGTCCGCGCCCGAGACCGGTGCAGCCCGTCCGAAGCCGACCCGGTCGTCATCGAGCATCCAGTAGCCGGCAGGGAGCCGCCCGCTCCTGCCCGCCACCGTGGTCTCGGCGAACGTGCCGCGCCGGGCCATCGGAGCACTGGCCAGGAGCTGGGCAGGGGACATGACCGGTGCCGTGGGCACGTTCCGGCGCTGTGCCTCCTCGCAGATGGGCTCGGTCTCGGCGTCGGCGAAGAGCGGGCCGTACGCTCGGGCAAGGACCTCCGGGTGCAGGAGGCGCCCCCCGTAGCTGGCGAGCTCGTCCCCCCGGAGGTACGGGGGGTCGCCAAGCCAGTCCCGCAGCGCTCGCCATTGGTGGGCGCTGACCACGAGGGGCCGCACCATCCCGTCTGCGGTCGGAAAGGCGGGGTGGCCGGCTCGGGGCCGATCGGCAGTGGCGGGCACGAGGTCCTGCAGGCTCGCTCCGGCCATGGCGGTGTCGATGGTCTGGATGTACGCCTCGTGGATGGAGACGTCGATGTGGTCTCCGGTGCCGATCGAGCTTCGATTCCAGATGGCGACCAGCGCGAGGTAGGCGGCCATGGCACCCGCGACCTCGAAGGCTGGTTTACCGGGAGGGAGCAGGGGCTCCCGCCCGGGCTGGCGGCACAGCTTCAGCTGGCCCGACAGGGCGTAGACGACCGGATGGGTCGCGGCCAGGTCGCGGTACGGTCCGGTCGAGCCGAACGGCGAGAGCCGGACGGCGACCAGATCTGGTAGCTCCTGGTGCACGGCGCGCGTGTCGAGCTCGCCGCGCCCGCTGTCGAACCAGACGTCGGCATGGTCGAGGAGCGCACGGAGGTGTTTCGTGCCCTGAAACACCACCGATCGCTTGTTGGCGTTCCGGGAGGCCGTGAACGGGTCGAGCGGCCGAGCGGCCACGTCGACGCGGACCACGTCGGCACCCCAGTCGGCCAGGAGCCTGGCGGCTGACATCCCGGTGCGATCGGTCGTGTCCACGACGCGTAGCCCACTGAGGGGGCGGTCGGCGTTCAGCAGTTTCTCTGCTCCTCTGGCGACGTCGCACGGGAACTCTCGCGCGTTTGGGCTGGGGTCGCCCCGGATCGTAGTGGGGGGAAGGGGGCTCGGGCCGCCCCGGCGGCCACCCTGCACGGTCGCTCGACGCGCTCGCGGCCCAGGGCGCGGATCGCGGATCGCGTGATCGTGCAGACGTGGCGGCATCACGTGCCGATGGGCCTGCAGGTGATCGAACAGGTGGAGCGGTTCGCGAAGGAGGCGGGCCTGTGCCCCTTGCGGAGGGCGGGGGAGCAGTAGACACCTGAGAAGAATTGCCCTACCATCCGAAAGAGAATGCAATCCTACTCAGCCGCAACGCCGGCTCGTGGCCGTCGGGCGGGGGAGCGGGCTCGGCAGGCTCGGCACGACCATCGGGAGGGGGCGGCGTGGCCGACGCGGTGACGGGCGCGCTGGCGGGTTGGCGGGTGCTCGAGATCGCCGACGGCGTCGCGGCCTCGTTCTGCGCCAAGGTGCTGGCCGACCTCGGTGCCGAGGTCGTGAAGGTGGAGCCACCCGGCGGGCACGCCGCCCGGCGTTGGGCCCCGCGACGACCCGGCGCCGCTCCGGACGAGCCGGGCGGTCCGTTCCTGTACCTCAACACCGGGAAGGCCAGCGCCGTCGTCGACGACGGCGCCGCGGGAGCCCACCGCCTGTGCGAGCTGGCTTCGGCGTGCGACGTGGTGGTGACCGATCGCCCCGGAGCCGAGGTGGCCGCCTCCCTCGGCGGGCTCCACGAGTCGACGACGCTGGTCTCGATCACGCCCTTCGGCGACACCGGCCCCTATGCCGGCTACCGCGCCCATCACCTCGTCACCTTCCACGCCGGGGGCGAGGGCTCCATCCTCCCGAGCGGCACGAGCTTCAAGCTCTTCCCCGAGCGACCACCGATCCAGATCGGCGCCGACATCGCCTGCTACGACGCCGGGTGGAACGCGGCGGTGGCCGCTCTGGCGGCGTGCTACCAACGCCTGCGATCGAGGTGCGGGCAGCGCGTGGACGTCTCGGCGCAGGAGTCGGAGCTGACGCTCAACCGCACACGCCTCAGCCGGTTCGCCAACGACGGGGTCACGCTGCGACGCGAGGGCAACCGGTACGGGTTTCTCGGGATGATGGCCTGCCGTGACGGATGGATCCAACTGGAGGGGATGACGCCGGCGCAGTGGGACGCGCTGGCCGCCTCGCCCGACGGCGGGGAGCTCGCCGACCCCCGTGTCGCCACCGCCGAGGCGCGTGCCGCCGATTGGGCAGGGGCCGGTGAGGCTCTCGGTCGCTGGGTGCGGTCCCGGGAGCGGGCCGACGTCGTGCGCATCCTGGCCGGCCTCGGCTGCCCCGTCGGAGCCTACGCCGTCCCGGCCGACCTTCTCGACTCGGAGCAGCTCCGCCACCGCGACTTCATCCGTGACGTCGACGACGGTCGCGGCGGTCGCATCCGCGTGCCCGGCCCCCCCTACCGGCTGTCGGCCACGCCTGCCCGGACGCGGCCCGCTCCGGCGCTCGGCTCGGCAGGCGCGGGGGGCTTCCGGGCAGGCGGGCCGTCGGGGGC
>JAKAZC010000158.1 GCA_021826655.1 Actinomycetes bacterium
CGGCCCGGATGAGGAGCCCGAAGATCTTGCAGCCGAGGCAGAACCCGAGAGCCGCCTCCGCCGACGCCGCGGCGCCGAGAGGCAGGAGGACCCACCGGGCCACCCCCCAACCGGCGGTGACCCAGACGACGAGGGCCGAGGTGCTCAGGATCATCCCCATCGCCTGGGCGAACCGCTTGGGTGGCCCGGGGGTCAGCCGGGGCTCGAGTGCCAGGGCCGGCACGACCACCCTGGTGGCGAGCTGCCCGAGCGGGCTGAACGTCGGCCCGGCGGCGACACGGGCCCAGAAGCCGTACACGAGGGGGACGAGGACCCAGGGAGTACCGAGCGCGAAGCCCAGCACGACCATCAGGACCACGCCGCCCGCGACCGTCCGTGCGGCCAGCTCGTTGACCGGGTTCGGGAACCGGAAGATGTCTCGCCCACGCCCGTTCACGCCGTTGCTCTCCTTCGATCGGTTGGGCCCGAGAAAACCTTACCTGTTTGGTCGGGTTTCGTGCAACGCCGCCGCTGGGGACGGACCGGGCCAGGCCTCACTCCCCGGTCGCCCGGGCCGGGCGGCTCAGCCGACCAGCTCAGCCAACCAGCAGGCTGATCCCGGTGGCCGTCCCGACCGCCACGATGAGGATCCGCAGCCACGTCGCCGGGAGCCGGCGCGCCAGGCGCGCCCCGGCCCAGCCCCCGAACAGGCTCCCGATCGCCAGCAGGCCGGCCGCCTGCCAGGCGATCGATCCGTGCACGACGAACACCAGCGCCGCGATGCCGTTCACGAGGACCGAGAGCGCCATGCGCAGGCCGCTCGTCCGGGCGAGCGTGTCGGGGAGGGTCATCCCGAGCAGCGCGAGGAGCATGACCCCGAGGCCGGCGCCGAAGTAGCCGCCGTACACGGAGACGGCGCACAGCCCTCCCGTGAGCAGGACGCGCCGGGTCCGGGCCTGCTCGTGGCGGCTCAGCAGGTTCGCCAGCAGGGGCTGCACGGCGAAGAGCGCCGAGGCCCCGAGCACGAGCCATGGGACCAGCCTCGCGAAGGCGCTGGCCGGGGTGCTGAGCAGCAGGACCGAACCGACGACCGCGCCGACCAGGCTCAGGGGGGCCATCTGCCGGAGGTGCGGTCGCTGGTCCCCGATCTCGGAGCGGAAGCCGGTCACGCCCCCGATGTACCCGGGCCAGATCCCGACGGTGTTGGTCACGTTGGCGGTCAGGGCCGGGTAGCCCATTGCCAGCAGCGTGGGAAAGGACACGAGGGTGCCTCCCCCCGCCACGCCGTTGACCACGCCGGCGCCGAAGCCGGCCGCGACGAGCAGCAGATCGCGCCCCGCGCTCAGCGAGCCGGTCAGGGCTGCGGGAGCGGGGCCGATCACCGAGGGGAACTGTAAGCGGTCGGTGCCGGCCCGGACGGGGAGGTGCCCCTCCGGGTCAGGAGGAGCCCCCGGTCAGGTGGGGCCGCCGATCCGGTGGGCGGGCTCGGGGGCCTCGTCCCCGGGGTCCCCGTCGGCCGGATGCCTGCCCGGCCATCTCGGCACGAGCAGGTGGTGCTCGGGGTCCGTCCCCCCCACGCCGGCCTCCGGCGGTGCCGCCCCCCCGTCGGCGATCGTCGTGTCCCCGACGTCGGTCTCCGCGGTCGGGGCGATCACCCCCCCTGCCGGACGGGCGGAGATGTCGCTCGCATGGATGCCGCTCGCGGAGAGGACACCGCTCGCGGAGATGCCGTTCGCGGGGAGGACACCGTTCGCGGAGATGCCGTTCGCGGGGAGGACACCGTTCGCGGAGTCTGGCCGCCGGTGGGCGATCTCCGCCAGGTCCTCTCCGGCCTCCGTGGCCCCCGTCCGCCGAGGGGCCCGGCCGGGCGAGGGCGAAGGCGAAGGCGCGGGCGCGGGCGCGGGCAGGGCCTCGCGCCGGCGCGACTCCATGAGCTTCGCGAGGTCGGTCCACTCGCGTCGTTTCAGCACCTGCAGTCGCGCGGCCATGCCCGCGAGGAGCGTCGCGGCCTCGGCGCGGTACCGCTCCGCGACGCCGCCCATTGCGAACACCGCGGACGGCGCCAGCTGCTCGGCCGGCCCGGTGGCGGCCGCCATCAATCTCAGGGTGGCGACCTCTGCATCCTGCATCAGCCCGAGCTTGTTCTGCAGCCCGGCCATGCGCCGGATGAGCCGTTCCGGCCGGCCCGCGTACAGCTCGGAGGTGAACTCGAGCATGTAGCGCAAGCGCTTGCACCGGATCCGCAGCCGGTGGAAGTCCTCGGCGATCCCGCTGCGGTCGGCGCGGCGAGCCGCCCGCATGACCGAGCGGTGGCTCGCGGTCACGAGGCCGGGCACCGTGACGACGGCGGGGGCACGGGCCGCGGGCGACCGCCTCGCCGGGCCCTGGCGGGCCATGGTGGCGAGGCCGGACCAGAGCCGCTCCCAGCGGGGCGAGTCGAGGGTGTCGAGCAGGTCCCGGCGGCGGGCGGCGCGGTCGCGCTCGAGCAGGCGCCGGAAGCTCTCGAGCGGGGAGAGGGGACCCGGCACCGATCCCGGAGCGAGCGGGGACCCCGACGCCGCGTGGAGGTGGTCCGCCCACGGCTCGGCCCAGCGCTGCATCTCGTCCATGCGCTCGAGCTGGACGTCGAGGTCCCGCACCGAGCCGAGGACGCCGGCCAGCCAACCCAGCTCGGATCGGAGGACCTGGGCCCGTGCGGGCAGCACGTCGGCGAACAGCTCGAGCGCGGCTCGGAGGCGCCGCGTCGCCACCCGCATGTCGTGCAGCTCCTCGGGGTCCTCACCGAGCCTGGTTCCCGGCTCGCGCGAGGCGAGGGTGACGAGCTGGCGCCGGATCACGGCGAAGGCGAGGTCCCCGAGGGTCGATGCGGGGCTGACCGCCGTCGGGCCGAGGTCGGGCGGCCCGGGGGGCGGAACCCCGAGGGCGAGGAGGCCGGTGTCGAACTTGGTGAGCTGGGCGGTCCGCAGCCCACAGGACGTGCGGAGCTCCCCGACGATCCCCCCGTAGGCGTCGAGGTCGACCGTCGGGATGCGGATACGGACGCGGCGTAGCGGCACGGGACGACCCCCGTCGCCGACGGCGATGATCGTGTCGTCGAGCGTCAGCTCGGCGACGTGCTCGCCCCCCGCCCGCAGGGAGAACGACCGGCGGCGCGTGCGGACCTCGAGCACCTGGTGGAGCGGTCGCCGACCGATCACCGCGTGGACCCGCGAGCCGACCGGCCCGGTGACGCCGAACCCGTCGTGCCCTGCCGTGACCAGGACCTGGGTGATGTCGTGCCCAGGGGTGCGCGCCGTGTCCGGGTGGCTGAAGGGGCGCAGCGTCGCCTCGTCCTGCCTCCCGCGCCGGCGAATCCGAAGCACGAGCCCGGCCTGCCGGATCCGGAAGTCCTCGGTGTCGAGATAGCGATCGTGCAGCCGCATCGGCGCCCTTGCCAGCGCGGCCAGAGGCGGCAACCCGGACGCACCGTCCCCCCGCAGCGGTAGCTGGGCCAGCCACCGCTCGACCGGGCGGAGGTCGAGGGCGTCGAACCGCCATTCGGCAGCATCGCGACCGTCCACGACGGCTGCCGACGGGCTCCGGGCCATGGGTGGAGGCTATCGCCGGTCGGGACGCGGCCGCCGGGCCGCCTGTCGATCGGTTCCGGAGCACCCGGCGGTAGTCTGGTGCACATGCAAGGCGGTCGCGCGGCGACGCTCGAGGCAGGTCACCGGGTCGACACGGTCCGGGCCGCCGGGGGCATCGTCGTCCGCCACCCGCGGAGCCGCGCCAAGGAGGTTGCCGTCGTGCACCGTCCCGGGCGCGAGGACTGGTCGTTCCCGAAGGGGAAGCTCGATCCGGGGGAGACCTTCGAAGACGCCGCACTCCGCGAGGTGTGGGAGGAGACGGGCTACCGATGCGAGCTCGGTCGCTTCGTCGGCCACGTGGAGTACCGCGACCGGAAGGACCGGCCCAAGGTGGTCGCCTACTGGTTGATGGAGCCGCGAAGTGGCACCTTCCGGCCGAGCGAGGAGGTCGACGAGCTTCGCTGGGTCGACGTCGAGGACGCGAACCGCCTCCTCACCTACGAGCGGGATCGCGAGCTGCTGGTCGTGCTGGCGGCGGACGACCCCGGCTCGACCGGCTGAGCCTCCCCAGCGCGCCGCCGGCGCCGATCAGGCGACCAGCGGTTCGAAGAGGTCCCCCCGCGACTGCACCCGCGTCACCACGTCGTCGGGCGTGAAGAAGAGCGCGCCCGCGTCGCCGCTGCGGAGCGCCGCGGCGATCTCGTCCCAGCCGACCGGGGTGGAGACCGAGGGCTCGGGTCGCACTCGCAGCGAGTAGGGAGCGATGGTCGTCTTGGCGGGGTGGTTCTGGCTCCAGTCGATGAGCACCCTGTCCGTCCGCAGCTCACGTCGCATGTTGGAGACCACCGCCGCCGGGTGGCTGCGTTGGAGCCGGACGGCGAGCTCCTGCGCGTAGCGGAGGGAGTCGATCGCCGGGCGCCCTCCGATCGCCGTGTACACCTGCAGGCCCTTGGACCCGCTCGTCTTGGGCAGGGCGGTGAGCCCGTCGGCGTCGAGCGCGTCCCTCACCAGAAGCGCGACCTCGCAGCATTGCAGGATGCTCGTCCCGGGGCCCGGATCGAGATCGAAGACCATGAGATCGGGCCGCATCGGGATCATCCTCCTGTCGACCTTCCACATCGGCACGTGCAGCTCGATCGCGGCCAGATTGGCCGCCCACAGCAGGGCGGGAAGGCTGTCGATCCCGGCGAACGCGATGCGCCCCCCGCTGCGCCCCCCGCTGCGCTCGTCCGCGCGGCCCGCGGGTCCCGACGGATCGACCTCGATGGTCGGGACCCAGGCGGGTGCACCGGCCGGGCGGTGCTTCTGGAAGAAGGCCTCCTCACCCGTGCCGTCGGGCGCCCTGCGGAAGGTGACCGGCCGGTCCCGGAGGTGGGGGAGCATCGCCGGTGCGATCTGGGTGTAGTAGCGGCAGAGATCGCGCTTCGTCGTCCCGGTCGCGGGGAACAGGATCTTGTGGAGGTTGGTGAGCGTCAGCGCACGTCCCTCCACCTCGACAGCGGTTCCCCGATCGGCCATCGTGCCTCCGCCCGCCCGGGCATCCGGCCCGACCACCGCATCCCGGCGGTTCGACGAGCGTAGCCAACGGCCGCTCCGGGCCCCTGCCTCGCACAGCGCCGCCCCGCCCGCGCCGTGCTCGTCCGGTCGCGGCGGGCGCCGCGCCTGCCGCGCGATCACCCTGAGTCTTAAAAGCGAATAGTGTGGCCGGCAGGTGGCGTTCGAAGCCGGCCGACGCCGTCAACCGAACGTGCCGCCGGGACGTGTAGTCCTCCGAGGATCGGGCGACAAGGGTCGGCGGCCCGACGGAGATCGACGGTCGGCGGAGGTGGCGGAGGTGGCGGAGGTGGCGGAAACGGTGGGACCTCTTCTCGGGGGTGCCGCGGCGGGACGGGGGCGGCTCGCGGTTTGCCGTCCCCGCCGGAGCGGTCGTCGCCCGTCCCGGTGGCCGGCGCGGGCAGTCGCGGCCGTGTCGCTCCTGGGGCTCGTCGGGGCTCCGGTCACCGCCCGGGCACTTCCCGCGTCGGCCACCGCGACGCGTTCGGCCACCGCGACGCGTTCGGCCACCGCGACGCGTTCGGCCACCGCCATCGAGCCGACCTTCACGAACCCGATCTCGCCCATCGACGCGGCGGACCCGTCGATCATGAGGGTCGGCAGCACCTACTACTCGTTCTCCACCGGGTCGGGACCCGACAACGTCACCGAGATGTCGACCACGGATCTCGCTGCCTGGCCCCAGAGCTTCACGGGGACGAACGACGCGCTCCCGACGCCCGGTCCGTGGGCCGTGGTCAGTCCGCTCGTGACCGTCTGGGCACCCTCGGCGATTCAGGTGGGCTCGACCTTCTACCTCTTCTACGCCGCCTACGACCCCGGCCTCGGCGCCCGGTGCATCGGGGTCGCGACCAGTGCCACGCCGGCCGGCCCCTACGCAGACGCCAACCCTGCGCCGATCGTCTGCCAGCCGTCCCTCGGCGGATCGATCGATCCGGACGCGTTCACCGACGCCGCCGGGAACATGTACCTCGCCTGGAAGTCCAACGGCGACCCGACGTCGCCTCCCGCCACCCTGTGGGTGTCGAGCATGGTCCCGACCCCGACCGGCGTCGCCCTCACCGGTTCGCCGGTTCCCCTGCTCGCCGCCGGGCAGGGATGGCAGTCGATCGTCGAGAACCCCTTCATGCTGGTCGCCGGGGGCCACTACGACCTGCTCTTCTCTGCGGGGAGGTTCGACACCTCCTCCTACTCGACGGGCTACGCCGTCTGCGCCGGGCCGCTGGGGCCGTGCCGGGAACCTCAGGACAAGCCGATCCTCTCCTCCACGCCGGGGGTGGCCGGGCCGGGCGGAGCGTCGGTCTTCGAGGATGCCACCGGGACCTACTGGCTGGCCTACGCGGCGTTCACCCCGCCGGCGGTCGGCTACGCGGCCGGGGGGGTGCGGAGCCTTCGCATGAACGCGCTCTGCCTGGCCGGGGGCCTGGTCGCGGTGATCGGCCCGACCACCGGCCCGACCGCCCTCGACCCCCGGTGCCCGCGCTCCCACGGCTACTGGGAGGTCGCGTCCGACGGCGGCATCTTCGCGTTCGGCGACGCCGCCTTCTACGGCTCGATGGGCGGGACGCCCCTCAACCAGCCCGTCGTGGGGATCGCGCCCACCCCCGACGGCGGGGGCTACTGGGAGGTCGCGTCCGACTGCGGCATCTTCGAGTTCGGC
>JAKAZC010000159.1 GCA_021826655.1 Actinomycetes bacterium
GCGATGAAGAGCGTCGAATGGTCGGCACGGCGCATCCGCCGCCGACCCACCGGGCCCCAGGTGTGACGGTGGAAGAGGGCACTCACACCGAACAGCAGAGAGATCGAACAGGCGTAGATCAGGCAGACCAGCGCCGACGATGCCGTCGGTGCGGCCCACACCAGTGCCGCACCGGACACCAGCGACACGAAGAAGGCGATCTCGTGGAGCACCCCACGCAGCTTCGGCTTGAGGGAGCCGGTGGCGTCCTCCATGTCGTCGGCACCGGTCGGGCTCGAGGCCGGGAACGCGGTCATCACCGCATCCCTCCGGGGACCGAGGTCCGGTCGACGAAGCGCCCGAGGATGCGGATGCCGGCATCCGTCACCCGCGCCACGTCGGCCGCTCCCAGATCGACACCAGCGGGCAGCATCGGCCGCCACGACGCCGCCAGTTCCGCGTCGACCTCGACGTGGAACTGCAGTCCGTAGGCACGGTCGCCGAATCGGAAGGCCTGGTGGGCGAAGGCCCGGGTGGCAGCCAGGTGGACGGCGCCCTGGGGTAGGGCGAACGTGTCGCGGTGCCAGTGGACGCAGGGCACCGACGTACCCGACAGGCCGTTGTACTCGGGGCCGAGGACCGGGTCCCGCCGACCCTCGGTGGTGAGCTCGACCCGTCCTGGACCGACCTCGTCGGCGGGGCCGGTGGTCACCACCGCACCCAGGGCCGCTGCCAGCTGCTGCGCGCCGAGGCACACGCCCAGTGTCGGGACCCCGGCATCGACCGCCTGCCGGATCAGGTCCCGTTCGGGGCCGAGCCAGGGGTACTCGTGGACGTCGTGGACGGCCATCGGCCCGCCCATCACGACGAGACCGTCCAGCCCGCCGAGCTCCGGGAGCGGCTCTCCCCGGTCGAGACGGGTCACGGTCATGTCGACGCCGTCGTCGGCCAGTACCCGGGCGATCGACCCGGGGCCCTCGTACGCCACGTGCTGGAGGACCGCCCACCGTGGGCCCGACGGCACCGGTACCGCCTCGGTCACTAGGCCGTGTCCACCACGTGGAAGGCTTCGGCCAGGTGCCCTTCGGGCAGTCCGGCGGCGAGAGCGGTTCCGCCCATCCACCCGCGGAGCAGCTCGTCGAGATGCTCACCCTCCCCCACCTGGCTGACGTGGGATCGCAGTGCGGCGAGCTTTCGGTCGTAGACATCGGTGGTGTCCACCACCCGATTCACCCGTTCCGTGGCCATGATCCACAGTTCGGGCACGGCATGTTCTACGAGGCCCTCTTCGAGGAGTTCGGGGAAGGCGAACGGATTACGGGCGTCGGGATAGACGGCGCACACCGCCGCCTCGCCGGTGGCCAGGTGGTCCGGGTGGCTCGCGTAGATTCGCGTCCAGTTGCGCTCGGGCGATTGGGCGACCACCCGGCCCGGTCGGACCCGGCGGATCACCCGGGAGATGGCCGCACGTAACTCGAGGCTCGGTGTCACCCTCCCGTCGGGGAATCCGAGGAAGGTGACGTCGGTCACGCCCACGGCCCGTGCGGCGACCAGCTGCTCCTCCCGGCGGATAGCGGCCATCTGGGGGCGGGTGATCGAGTGGTCGGACCCGCCGGCGTCCCCGTCGGTGGCGATGCAGTAGGAGACGTCGATCCCGCGGGCGGTCCATGTGGCCACCGAGCCTGCTGCCCCGAAGTCGACGTCGTCCGGGTGTGCGGTGACGACCAGGATGCGGCCGACGTCGTCGGAACCGTCGTCGACGGTGATGGGTTCGGCGGAAACGGGCACGGCGGCTCCTCGTGGTGTCCGGCTACCGCAGGTCGCCGGAGTCAGGCGGGTTGTCCAGTCGATAGGCCTGCGGGTCGTGCAACGGGTGGTCCTGCGGGTCGTGCCGGCGGCGCCCGTAGGCACCGGTCGGCCGGATCACGCCTTCTCGGGCGTCCAGGCGGCGAGGTCGGCGAGGCGGGGGTCGTTCGAGAACATCTCGACGATCGGCATACGGACGCCGATACGGGTCTGGATCCGCTCGATCTCCAAGACCTGGTTCCACTGGACGAGCGAGACGACCAGTCCGGCCGATCCGGCACGGGCGGTGCGACCCGATCGATGGAGGTATGCCTTGTGGTCCTCCGGCGGGTCGAAGTGGACGACGATGTCCACCGCGTCGATGTGGAGTCCGCGGGCGGCCACGTCGGTGGCCACCAGCACGTGGAGCTTGCCCTCGGTGAAGTCCTTGAGCGTGCGCTCCCGGTTCGCCTGGCGAAGGTCACCGTGGATGGCGCCGGCCTTCACGCCTTCCTTGCCCAGCTGCTCGACCAGCCTGTCGGCACCGTGCTTGGTGCGCACGAACACGAGGGCCTTGTCCGCGCTCCGGCAGACAGCGGCGCAGACCTTCACGCGGTCCATCTGGTGCACCTCGAGGAATCGGTGCTCCATCGCCTCGACGGTGGTCGACTCGGAGGCCACCTCGTGGAGGACCGGATCGGTCAGGTAACGGCTGACCAGGCGATCGACGGCGCCGTCGAGTGTGGCGGAGAACAGCAGCGTCTGGTGCTCGCGCTCGAGACGGCGCAGGACCCACTCCACCTGGGGCATGAATCCCATGTCGGCCATGCGGTCGGCCTCGTCCAGCACCAGGGTCTCGATATCGGCGACGGAGAGCTCGCCGCGGTCACCGAGGTCGATGAGCCGGCCCGGTGTGGCGATGATCACGTCGATGCCCCGGCGTAGCTTCTTGATCTGGCGCTCGATATCGGCACCGCCGTAGACGGCGACGACGCGGATCCCCGCCGCCTCGGCGAGGGGCTCGAACACCTCGCTCACCTGGACGGCGAGCTCACGGGTGGGGACGAGCACCAGGGCCCGCGGGCGCCCGGGCTCCGTCGCCGGTCGGGCCATCGTGCGCTGGAGGAGCGGTACACCGAAGGCCAGGGTCTTGCCGGAGCCGGTCTTGGCCTTTCCGCACACGTCGCGGCCGGCGAGCGCATCTACGACGGTCATCGCCTGAATGGCGAACGGGGCGTGGATGCCCTGTTCCTCCAGTGCGTCGCAGATCGCCGGATTCACGCCGAGCTCGGCGAACGACGGCTGGTCCTCGAGTGCGTCGGGGTCGCTGGCCCGGGTGGCGTCGACGGCGCGATCCGTGGGATCGGTCAGGGTGGTCATGGGGTTCAGAAGCTCTCTCTCATCGTTCAGCGACGGCCGTGGCCGACCGTCAGCGCCGTGCGAGTCACGGTCGCGTGCGGGCCCGCCTCGGGCCATCGCCCGGGCCGATGCGGAAGGCCGGGAGGACAGGATGAGGAAGACCCCGGTGGCGGACGATCATCCGCCACGACTCACAGTGTACCGGTGAACCGCCTGGTGGGCGGGTCATCTGGCGGTCGACGGCCCCGGGTGGCCCACCTCAGGTGGTCGACGGCTCCCGGTAGACCTCGGCGCCCGATTCGCGGAACTCGGCCGACTTCTCCTTCATGCCGATCTCGACCGCCACAGCCAGGTCCATGCCCTTCTCCTCGGCGTAATCCCGGACATCCTGGCTGATCCGCATGGAGCAGAACTTCGGCCCACACATGGAGCAGAAGTGCGCCGTCTTGGCGGGAGCGGCCGGCAAGGTCTCGTCGTGGTACGACCGGGCTGTCTCGGGGTCCATCGCCAGGTTGAACTGGTCCTCCCAGCGGAACTCGAACCGGGCCTTCGACAGGGCGTCGTCCCACTCCTGGGCACCAGGATGCCCCTTGGCCAGGTCGGCGGCGTGAGCTGCGATCTTGTAGGCCATCATCCCCTGCTTCACGTCCTCGAGGTTCGGTAGTCCGAGGTGCTCCTTCGGGGTGACGTAACAGAGCATCGCCGTGCCGGCCATGCCGATCACGGCGGCACCGATGGCCGAGGTGATGTGGTCATAGCCCGGGGCCACGTCGATGGTGAGCGGACCGAGCGTATAGAAGGGCGCCTCGTGGCACACCTCCTTCTGGAGGGTGACGTTCTCCACGATCTTGTGGAGCGGCACGTGACCGGGTCCTTCGATCATCACCTGCACGTCGTGGCGCCAGGCGATCTCTGTGAGTTCCCCGAGTGTCGACAATTCGGCGAACTGGGCCTCGTCGTTGGCGTCGGCGATCGAACCGGGACGCAGCCCGTCGCCCAGCGAGAAGGCCACGTCGTAGGCGGCCATGATCTCGCAGATCTCCTCGAACCGGGTGTAGAGGAAGTTCTCCTGGTGATGGGCCAGGCACCAGGCGGCCATGATCGAACCGCCCCGACTGACAATCCCGGTCATGCGCTTCGCAGTCATCGGCACGTACCGGAGCAACACCCCGGCATGGATGGTGAAGTAGTCGACTCCCTGCTCCGCCTGTTCGACGAGTGTGTCCCGGTAGAGGTCCCAGGTCAGCTCCTCGGGAGCGCCGTCGACCTTCTCCAGCGCCTGGTAGATCGGCACGGTCCCGATCGGGACCGGCGCGTTGCGCAGGATCCACTCGCGCGTGGTGTGGATGTCGGGGCCGGTCGACAGGTCCATCACCGTGTCGGCACCCCAGCGGGTCGCCCACGTCAGCTTCTGGACCTCCTCATCGATCGACGAGGACACGGCCGAGTTGCCGATGTTGGCGTTGACCTTGACCAGGAAATTGGAACCGATGATCATCGGTTCCGACTCGGGGTGGTTGACGTTGGCGGGCAGGATGGCCCGGCCAGCCGCGATCTCGTCCCGGACGAGGGCGGCCGGGACCCCCTCCCGGGTGGCCACGAAGTCCATCTCCGGAGTGATCTGGCCCCTGCGTGCATAGTGCAGTTGGGTGACCGGGGTCCCGGTCGAGCGCAGTGGGTGCCGACCATCGAGCGGGAACGGCGCCGGCCCGTCGCCGGCCCGCCGAAGCGCCGCACGGCCGTCGTCGCGGCGGTTGACCGGTCGCCCCTCGTACTCGGCGACATCACCCCGCGCGGTGATCCACGGACGGCGGAGAGCGGGGAGGCCCGCCGTCGGGACCGAACCTGGCCCCGAGGTGTCGTACAGGCGGACGGGGGCATTGGACGTCGCACCGTTGCGTGCCGGCGAGTCGGAGAGTGCCACCTCGACGAAGGGGACCCGGACACCCTGGGGACCGTCCACGTAGACCTTGGACCGGTTGTGGACCGGATCGGCCGCTGTCGCCGCAGGATCGGAGGGTGCAGTGGAGTCGGTCATGGTGGTCGTCCCTTCGAACGGTTCGCTGCCCGAGTCTTCCACGGGACCCGCCCCGGCGGAATCCGGAGTGTGTCATCGTGGTGTCCGTCGCCAATTCGAGCGGCGTCGGGCGGCGGTACCGTGCGTCCTGGGGCGGCGGTACCTTTCGTCCTCCGCCGGCGCGCCTCATCGACCGGTCCACCTCACCGAAAGGAATCACCATGGGAAAGCTCGCCGCAGGGGATACCGCACCCGACTTCAACCTCCCCGACCAGGACGGCAAGCCAGTTTCACTGAAGGACTACGCCGGAACACACGTCGTCGTGTACTTCTACCCGAAGGACGACACTCCCGGCTGTACGAAGGAGGCCTGCCAGTTCACCGAAAACCTGACCGCCTTCAACAGGGCGAAGGTGACGATCCTCGGTATCTCGGCTGACTCCGCCGAAAAGCACCGCAAGTTCCGCGAGAAGTACGGCCTGAAGATCACCCTGCTCACCGATGCCGACCACGCCGTCGGCGAGGAATTCGGCGCCTGGGGCGAGAAGACGATGTACGGCAAGAAGACGATCGGGGTCATCCGTTCCACCTTCCTGATCGCCCCGGACGGGACCATCGCGCGACCCTGGTACCACGTCAGGGCCGACGGTCACGCAGCCAAGGTGCTGGAGGAAGTCGAAGGCTGACTTCTCGCCTCCGTCGGGCGATGTCCTCCTGCCTGCTAGGCGACGTTCCCTTCGACCACGTCCGCCAGCCGCCGCACCCCCCGTGCCGTCGACCGGGTCACACTCCGTCGCAGCACAAGGGCCCACAGGCCCGACAGAGGGCCGTCGATCGAGACTTCGACGGTGACCCGGGTGCGGCGGACCTGGTCGGCCTCGGTGAGGTGGCGGATCCTCAATCGGGCCCCTGGCAGCATGGACACGTCGGTGAACTCGGCCCCTGGTTCGAGGGTCTCGATCACGAACCTGGCCGTCGGGCCATGTCGGGGCTTGAGCACACCGGTTGCCCCTTCCGCGAACGGGCCGTCGAGGCGGGTCCACGCCAGTGCGTCGTCCCACTCCGGCCATGTCCCCATGTCGGCCCAACGGGCGAAGAACGCCTCGGGTGCCGCGGTGGATACGGTCGTCGCCGTACACAGGACGATCACCCCCGCACACTGTCACACCCTCCGGCGAGACTGGCCCTATGGCGCTGGCCACCCCGTTCGACGCACTCCCCGACGCACCGCCGCCCTCCGGCGTGGCCGGGTCGGGCGTGGCTGGGTCGTCCGGTGCTGGGTCGACCGGCGTGGCTGAGTCGTCCGGCGTGGCTGGGTCGGGCGGCGTGGGGTCCGGCGTGGCCGGGTCGGGCGTGGCTGGGTCGGGCGTGCCTGGGTCGTCCGGCGTGCCTGGGTCGTCCGGCGTGGGGTCTGGCGCTGGGCCCGGCCTGTCGGCCCGTATGGCCTCGCTGCACGGGGAGCTGGGCTCGCTCCTGGCCGACCTGGATCCCGGGCTCCTGGCGGGCGCGGACGCCGCCTCGCTGTATGGCGACCTGTGTC
>JAKAZC010000160.1 GCA_021826655.1 Actinomycetes bacterium
GAGGTCGACCAGTCGGTTGGCGTAGCCCCATTCGTTGTCGTACCAGCCCTGGACCTTGACCAGCGTGACCCCCGCCTTCGAGGGCATGACCATGGTGAGGCCGGCATCGAAGGTGCACGAGGCCGGGCTGCCCACGATGTCGGAGGAGACGATCGGGTCCTCGGTGTAGACGAGGACCCTGGCGAGCGGACCCTCGGCCGCCGCGGCGGCGAAAGCGGCGTTGACCTGTTCGACGGTGATCTCGCCGGGGATCATCACGGTGAAGTCGGTGATCGAACCGTCCGGTACCGGCACACGCAGGGCGGCACCGTCGAGCCGCCCCTGCATGGACTCGAGCACCAGGCTGGTGGCACGCGCCGCCCCGCTCGAGGCCGGCACGATATTGACGGCGGCCGCGCGGGCCCGGCGCAGGTCCTTGTGCGGCAGGTCGAGCAGGTTCTGGTCGTTGGTATAGGCGTGGACCGTCGTCATGAGCCCCGCGTCGATACCGAAGGCGTCGTCCAACACCTTGACCAGCGGGACGAAGCAGTTCGTGGTGCACGAGGCGTTGGAGACCACGAAGTCCGCCGCCGGGTCGAACTCGTCGTCGTTGACTCCGACCACGAAGGTGGCGTCGACCCCGGTGCCGGGCGCCGAGATGATCACCCGCGTCGCGCCGGCCTCGAGGTGGGCGCCGGCGGTCTCCCTCGAGGTGAACCGTCCGGTGGACTCGATCACCACGTCGACGCCGAAATCGGACCACGGGAGCGCCTTCGGGTCCCGCTCCGCCAGGACTGCGATCGGGCCGGAGTCGAGCACCAGCGTCCCGTCCTCGACGACCACATCGGTCCCGAAGCGGCCGTGGGTCGAGTCGTAGTGCAGCAAGTGGGCGAGCGTCTCTGCCGACGTCATGTCGTTGACGGCCACCACCTCGACGTCGGCACCGAGCTGGCGGGCCGCCCGGAGGTAGTTCCGACCGATGCGCCCGAACCCGTTGATCCCGATCCGTACGGTCATAGCTCTCGTGCCTCAATCCTTCGTCGAATCGTCGTCGAGTGGCCGGCATGGCTCGCGACCCGTCCGGCCGTCCCGTGGCCCCCGTTCGGATGGGGCATGTCCACGCTAGGGCATCCGGGGTGCCCGGGGCATCATCCGAGCAGACCGACGAGGGTCTCCGCCAGTCTGGAGGGGTCGTGGGCGAGCCCATTCGGCCGCGCCAGGGCGACATCCACCACCGGTACGGCCGGTCGGCCGACCGCGATCCCCGACGAATCGCACACCACTCGGTCGACCTCGACTCCGTGCGCCAGAAGGGCGGCCACGTGCATGGCCACGTCGAACCCGGCGGTCTCGGGATCCTGGGGGCGGAGATTGCAGACGTAGACCCGCTGGGCCGATGCACCGTTGATGCCGTCGCGGATCCCGGGAACCGCCACGGCGGCCAGCACGCTGGTGAACAGCGATCCGGGACCGAGGACGATCTGGTCGGCACCGGCGAGCGCTTCGACGGCGGCCACGGGTGCCGCCGGGTCGACGGGCACCAGGGAGACGGCCCGGATGTGATCGGTGCCGTTCACCGCCACCTGGCCGGTCACCGGGCCGCAGTCGGTACGGGCCTGCAGCACCACCGGCTCGGTCGTCGTGGGCAGTACCCGCCCGGTGGCCCCCAGAAGCCGACATGCCTCGTCGAGAGCCTCCACCGGGTCGCCGGTCGAGTCCATGAGGCCGGCCAGGATCAGGTTCCCCAGCGAATGGCCGGCCAATTCCGCCTCGGTGAATCGGTGGTCGAAGGCGGCGGCCAGCACCGAACCGGGCTCGGCCAGGGCGATGAGGCACTTGCGAAGGTCCCCGGGGGGGATGATGTGGAGCAGTTCGCGGAGACGGCCCGACGAGCCCCCGTCGTCGGCCACCGACACGATGGCCGTGACCCGATCGGTGTAGGTGCGCACCGCGCGCAGCGTGGCGGCCAGTCCGTGCCCCCCGCCGATGGCGACCACCCGCGGATCCCGTGGGTCCGCGGGCCCCGTCGACGAGGCCGTCACCGGTCCACGTCGCGGTGGAAGACCGTCGTCGGGAGTCCGTGTGCGTCGAGTCGGCGGGACAGCTCCTCGGCGAGGGCCACCGACCGGTGCCGCCCGCCGGTGCAACCCATGGCCACCGTGAGGTAGGACTTTCCCTCCTTGGTGTAGGCGGGGACGAGCATGGTGAGGAGGTCGTCGAGCTTGTCGAGGAATTGGCGGGTCTCGGGTCGGTCGAGCACGTACTCGCGGACCTCGGGCTCGAGGCCGCTGTGGTTGCGGAGCGACTCGATCCAGTAGGGATTCGGCAGGAACCGGCAGTCGAACATCAGGTCCACGTCGAGGGGCACCCCGTGCTTGAAGCCGAACGAGACGAGTGAGGTCTGCATGATGCTGCCTGTCTCCTCGTTCCCGAAGACCTCGAGCAACCGGGACCGGAGCTGATTGGTGTTGAGCTCGCCGGTGTCGACCACCAGGTCTGCCCGGTCACGCAGTCCGGCGAGCAGCTCCCGTTCGTCGGCGATGCTGTCGACCACTCCCCGTGCCGCCTGGGGATGCCGGCGCCGGGTGCCTTCGAACCGGCGGATGAGGACGTCGTCAGCGGCGTCCAGGAAGAGGATGCGGACCCGGTTGCGGCCGGCGATCAGGCCATCGACGGCCGGGAGCACGTCGTCGAGATCGCCGCCACCGCGACCCACCACGAAGGCCACCCGCTCCATTTCGGAGCCGGCGCCGTCCACCAGTTCGGAGACCTTGGCGATGAGCGCCGACGGCATGTTGTCGATCACGAACCACCCGAGGTCCTCCAGGGTGGCCGCCGCCGTCGAACGACCCGCCCCGGACATGCCGGTCACCACCAGGTACTCGCTCATCGGCACTCGCTCCTGTGTCGCTCGGTCATCGGGCCGGGGACAACGGCGTGTGGAGCCGCTCGAACACGGCGACGCCGACCGTCGACGGCAACCACGATAGGCCCATCAGTTCGTCGCGGGTCGCACCCCGCAAGCCGGCGAGACCACCGAACTGCTCCACCAGACGGCTGCGGCGCTTCGGCCCGAGACCGGGCACCCCGTCGAGTGCGCCGACCGTCATGCGCTTGCCCCGCAGGGTGCGGTGGTAGCTGATGGCGAACCGGTGGGCCTCGTCCCGGAGCCGTTGGAGGAGGTACAGCGCCTCGGACTGGCGGGGCAGGCGCACGGGTTCGGACGATCCCGGCAGGTAGACCTCCTCGAACTGCTTGGCCAGCGAGGCGATCGGCACGCGGTCGGTCAATCCCAGCCTGTCGAGCACCCGCATCCCCACGTGGAGCTGGCCGAGTCCGCCGTCGACCAGCAGTAGCTGGGGTGGGTAGGCGAAGCGCCTCCGGGTGGGCACCGCCGGAGGAGCGACCGTGCCGTCATGCGGCGCGGCACCGGTCGTGGCCTCCCGTTCCTCGTCGAGCAGGGCGGTGAGCCGCCGGGTGAGGACCTCGTCCATGGCGGCGTAGTCGTCGTTGCCATCGACGGTCGCCACCTTGAAGTGGCGGTAGTCGCTCTTCTTGGCCAACCCGTCCTCGAACACCACCATGGAGCCGACGTAGTCGGTCCCCTGCAGGTGGCTCATGTCGTAGCACTCGATCCGGAGGGGGGCGTCGGGGAGGTGTAGCTCGCGCTGCAGTGCCTCCAGGGCCCGCGCGCGGCTGTTGTGGTCGGCCGTGCGCTGCAGCCGGTGCCGTACGAACGCGTCGCCGGCATTGCGCCCGACGGTCTCGAGCAGGGCCCGCTTGGGGCCCCGCACCGGGACCCGCACGGCCACCGGCCCACCGCGGCGCTGGGCCAGGTACTCGGCCACCGCCTCGCGGTCGGCGGGCATCGTCGGGACCAGGATCTGGCGGGGGACCCCCGAAGGGGCATCGGCGTAGACGTCGACCAGGAGACGCTCGAGAAGGGCGTCGGGTGCCAGGTCCTCCACCTTGTCGACGAAGAGCGCGGAACGGCCGACCACACGGCCCGACCGGACGTGGAATATCTGGACGGCGGCTTCGAGCTCGTCCTCGGCCAACGCCAGCACATCGAGGTCCTCCGGGCGGTCGAGCTCCATCTGTCGGACGGCGTCGGCGGTCCGGACCGCCTCGAGTTTGTCGCGCAGTGTCCCGGCCCGCTCGAAGTCGAGGGCGGCGGCAGACTCGCGCATGGCCGACTCGAGCTGGCGTTCGAGTGGAACGGTGTCACCGCCCAGGAACGTGGCCAGATCGGTCACCATCCGGTCGTACTCGTCGTGGGTGACCTCACCCACGCACGGTCCCGAGCATCGCTCGATGTGGAACAACAGGCACGGGCGGCCGAGCCGCTCGTGGTTGCGGAATTTGGTGTCCGAACAGGTCCGAACGGGGAACGACCGAAGGAGGAGGTCGAGGGTGCCGCGGATGGCCCCGACGTTCGGATAGGGCCCGAAGTAGCGGACCCCGGTCCGCTTGCGACCCCGGACGACGGCCGTCCTCGGCCACTCGTCGTTGACGGTGAGGGCCAGCCACGGATAGCTCTTGTCGTCCTTGAGCCGGATGTTGAACCGGGGTTGGTACTGCTGGATCAGGTTGTGCTCGAGCAGCAGGGCCTCGGCCTCGGACTCGACGACCATCCACTCCACGTGGTCCGCCGACTCGACCATCTGGGCGGTACGGGGGGCCAGGTGTGCGGGGTCCTGGAAGTAGGAGGCCACCCGTGACCGGAGGGACTTGGCCTTGCCCACGTAGAGCACGCGGCCGTCCCGGTCGAGGAACTGGTAGGACCCGGGAGCATCGGGCACGGTGCCGGGGAGGGGACGGGTGGCCACGCCACCAGTGTGCCGTGCCGGGACGGCGAACCGTGCCGTCCAGCGCCGCTATGGGCCACGCGTCCCGGGCGCGGAGCGCGATCCCGGGTCGCAGGCAATACACTCGGAGGCACGCCGGCCTGGTTTCCGGCGACATCCACCGCTCCGGGGCCGACATCCCCGCGGACGGGCGACCAGGCTGTCCCCGCCGGCCACGAACCGGAGCGCCTCCCCAGGAGGTCACATCCACATGCTGCGCTTACAGAAGGCACTCCCCGACCGCTACACCACCGCGTCGCCCGACGAGTTGGCCGACTGGATCCGGAGTGCAAAGGCCACCCTCGGCCGCCGCGTGGTCATCCTCGGCCACCACTACCAACGCGACGAGGTGATGGCCTGGGCGGACGCCCGCGGGGACTCCTTCGGTCTGTCGCGGATGGCGGCCGACCAGTCCGAGGCGGAGTTCGTGGTCTTCTGCGGCGTGCACTTCATGGCCGAGTCAGCCGACATCCTGACCGGCCTCCACCAACAGGTCCTGCTCCCGGACCTCAACGCAGGTTGCTCCATGGCCGATATGGCGGACATCGACTCCGTCGAGGAGGCGTGGGAGACCCTGGCTGCCGTGACCGACATCGGGAGGGTGGTCCCCGTGACCTACATGAACTCCTCGGCGGCCCTCAAGGCGTTCGTGGGCCGGCACGGTGGCGTCGTCTGCACCTCGTCGAACGCCCGCGCGGTGCTGACGTGGGCCCTCCGTGCCGACGGGAACGGACCCGCCCGTGCCGACCAGGTCCTGTTCTTCCCCGACCAGCACCTCGGTCGCAACACGGGGTTCGAGCTCGGCTACGGCGAAGACGACATGGCCGTGTGGAATCCGCGCCTGGAATCGGGCGGGTTGGACGACGGGACCCTGAAAGGAGCGACGCTCCTGCTCTGGAAGGGCCACTGCTCGGTCCACCAACGGTTCCGTCCATCACACGTGGAGGCCTTCCGGAGGGCGCACCCCACCGGCATCGTCGTCGTCCACCCCGAGTGCGCCCACGACGTCGTGGACGTCGCCGACCAGGTGGGCTCGACCGACTCCATCATCGCTGCCGTGGCCGATGCCCCGGCCGGGTCGGTGATCGGGGTCGGGACCGAGATCCACCTGGTGAACCGGCTCGATGCCGAGTCACCGGACAAGACGGTGGTGTCGTTGGACCCGTTGGTCTGCCCGTGCTCGACCATGTTCCGGATCGACGCTGCACACCTGGCCTGGATCCTGGAGGGACTGGTCGAGGGCGACGTGCGGAACCGCATCACCGTCGACGAGGACACCGCCACCTGGGCGCGCGTGGCACTCGAGCGGATGCTCGCCACGACCTGACCGGGTCCTGACCGGGCGCTGCCCCTCAGCGGGCGGCGGCCCGGGCGGCCGTCGTCGGTGTCGTCGATGTCGAGGTCGCCGTCCGTTTGGCCACGTTCGCCTTCGTCGTCACCTTCCTCTTCGGCGCCACCTTGGCCACGTTCGCCTTCGTCGTCACCTTCCTCTTCGGCGCCACCTTGGCCACGTTCGCCTTCGTCGTCACCGAGGCCGATCCGGACCGACCCGACCCCCGAGGGTCCGACCCGGAGCGCGTCCCCGTGTCCAGCATGGGGGCAAGCACCTGTCCGGTATAGCTGTTCGCGACCGAGGCGACGTGCTCGGGCGTCCCCTCGGCCACGACCGTGCCCCCGCCGTCGCCACCCTCCGGTCCCATGTCGATGATCCAGTCGGCGCTCTTGATGACGTCCAGGTTGTGCTCGATGACGATGACCGTGTTGCCCTGGTCGACCAGCCGGTTC
>JAKAZC010000161.1 GCA_021826655.1 Actinomycetes bacterium
AGCACGCCAACAAGGTGGCCACCCGGGTGGAGTTGCGGTTCGACGTGGCCGGCTCGCCCTCGCTCGGGCCACACCAGCGGTCACGTCTGCTCGAGCGGTTGGGTCCCGAGGTCCGGGTGGTGGCCGACGACGAGCGGTCGCAGCTCCGGAACCGGCAACGTGCGGTCGAGCGGCTCGGCGAGCGGTTGGCCGACGCGCTGCGGGTGGAGAAGGTCCGACGGCCGACACGGCCCTCGCGGGGCGCCAAGGAGCGACGGCTGGCCGACAAACGACGGCTGTCCGAACGGAAGCGGGCGCGGCGTCCCGACGACGACTGACCGACGGGCGGTCGTCGTCGGGACGGACCGGCTCTCAGCCGGCCCGACGGGCGCGGTGCACCGGCGGGGACCACGCGGTGTCGAGCAGCCCGTTGATCTCCTCGGTGAGGCGCTCGGGGTGGACGCGGAGCTCGAGGACCGAGCTGGCCTGGATGAGCTGACCGCGAGGTAGGCGGCGGGCGAGCTGCTGGGCATCGTGGAACGGGTGCACGTGGTCGACCTTGTGACCGATTACCAGCGCAGGCACGTCCATCGCCGCGCGCTGGTCGACGGTCGGGGCGATCGGCCCGGCCAGGATCCCGTGCAGGACGGCTGCCGTCTCGCGGGGCTCGGCCGAGAACATGTTCATGACGCTGTCGAGCGGGCCGTTGCCGGTACGTGGCAGGACTCGGAAGGCCCGGGCCACCCAGCCGACGAGGGGTCGGGCGAAGTGGGTGGCGAGGAGCATCGGGACGAAGGTGATCGCAGCGGCCGGAAGTGCCCACTCGAGGACCGGCATCTCGATCACCAGGCCTCGGACCCGCTCGGGTGCCTGGGCGGCCACGAGGAGGCTGACGTTGCCACCGAGGGAGACACCGCCCACCACGGCCTCCTCGACGTCGAGGTGGTCCATCAGGGCGATCACGTGTCCGGCGTAGGTGTCCATGCGGTGGTAGGAGGCCCGTTGCGGCCGGGCAGAGAGCCCGTGACCCGGGAGGTCGAGCAGGACGACCCGGTTGCCCTTGGCCGCCAGGTCGGCGGCGAGCCTCCGGTTCATGTTGGCGTCCATCAGGATTCCGTGCAGGAAGATCAGGACCCGGGGGCCCTGTCCGTGGACCTCGTAGTACAGCTCGAGGTCGTCGTGGACGAACTGCCCGACCTCGAAGGGCGCCACCGGACCCGGCTTGTCGTCGGGGAGGTCCCGGGGTGCCCGGAGCACCCGAGACGGCTTCGCCTGCGCCCGTTCAGTTCGCGGTGCCCCGGTCGTCGCCATGCAGCCCACGGTACGCCGCGGGCTGGCGGTTCGCCAGCACCGGCAGTCGGTCGCGCACGTCGCCGAGGAACCCGAGATCGAGGTCGGCGACGACGATCCCGGGGGTCGGTTCCGTGCGCTCGGCCAGGACGACACCCCACGGGTCGACGATCATCGAGTGGCCGTGTGCCCGGGGCATCCCTGTGGGGAGCCGGCCAACCTGGCCAGCCCCGATGACGAACACCTGGTCCTCTACGGCCCGGGCCCGCACCAGGAGTTCCCAGTGGGCCGGCCCCGTCGTCGAGGTGAACGCAGCCGGCACGGCGACGACGGTGGCACCACCGAGCGCGAGCATCCGGTAGAGCTCGGGGAACCGGACGTCGTAGCAGAGGGACAGACCGAGCACCGGCCCCGGCCGGCCGCCTTCGGCCGGGCCGAGCGGGACCACGCACACCTCCCGTCCGGGGGCGATGGTGTCCGATTCCCGGGATGCGACGCCCCGGAGCGACACGTCGAACAGGTGGATCTTCCGGTACACCGCCAGGAGGGTGCCGTCGGGTCCGACGAGACAGCTCGTATTGGACAGCCGCCCGTCGTCCCCCGGCACCGCCTCGGGGAAGCTGCCGGCGACCAGGTGGATCCCGAGGCGGACCGCGAGCGCCGCCGCCCACGTCACGGTCGGGCCGTCGAGCGCCTCGGCGGCGGCGCGCAGCACTTTGGGCGAGCCGGCCACCGAGAAGTACTCCGGGAGTACGACCAGCCCGGCGCCGGCCCCGGCTGCCTCCTCGACCAGCGCGGCCGTCGCGACGAGATTGGCGTCGCGGTTCGTACCGGCCGTGGTCTGGATGGCGGCGGCGCGCATGCCACAGGGTAGGTCGGGGATCGGGCACAATGACCCACGGCGGCGCCGACCCACCAGGTCCCGGCCGCCCTCCAGGGAAGAGAGCACCGTGTCCTTCGAAGACTCCGATGTGGTCCGCAGCGCCGTCCGGGTGGAGGGTTTCCGCGACGACGAGTTCAACTACCAGCTCATCCGGGCCATGGGCATGGCCGACTACGGCGGCTCCTCGGTGGGCGAATGCCTGGCGGTCGTGGCCGAGATCACCGACGGCAGCCCCAGGAGCTGGACCCGAGGGTTCGAGCAATTGGCCCGACGGGTGGAGGGTCAGGGTCGGGCGTGCCTGGCCGCGGGGTGGGAGGTGAGCGGTAGGGACCTCCTCCTGCGGGCCTCGACCTACTACCGCACGGCCGAGTACTACGGGGGCGACGCGGGTGCGGATGGCGCCGGTGAGCGCAGTCGGGCCTGTTTCTCGGAGGCGGCCGCGTTGGTCCGGCCACCCGTCGAGCCCCTGGCGGTGCCCTTTGCCGGCGGGTTCCTGCCCGGCTACCTCGTGCGCCCGCTGGCCGACGGAGGAGACGCAGCGCCCCGACCGACCGTCGTGGCCGTCGGCGGGTTCGACTCGAGCGCCGAGGAGCTCTATTTCCAGCTCGGGGTGCCGGGTGCCGAGCGGGGGTGGAACGTGGTCGTGTTCGACGGCCCGGGCCAGCTCGGGTGCATGCGCACCGAGCCGGCGATGACCTTCCGGCCGGACTACGAGGTACCGATCGCCGCAGTGCTGGATACGGTCGCCGGCATGCGTGGGGTCGACCCGGATCGCCTGGCGCTGTGCGGGCAGAGCTTCGGTTCCTATTTCGCCGCCCGTGCCGCGGCCACCGACGACCGGGTGCGGGCACTGGTTGCCAACCCGCCGGTCGTCGACATGGGGCGCTACATGGAGGCCTGGGTCGGTTCCGACGTCTACCGGATGATCCGGGACATCCGACCCGAGGACGTCGCCGGCGTCCCCGAGGACCTGATGCCCCGCCAGATGCAGTGGGGGATCGAGGCCATCTGCACGCGGTTCGGGGTCCCGTCGTTCCACGCCTGGCGGGAGGCCTTGGCGTCGTACCGGCTCGGTGGGCTGACCGCCTCGATCACCTGTCCGGTACTGGCCCTGGTGGGTGAGCGGGAGGGCGAAGAGCCGCGTGCCCAGTTCGACGCGTTCGTCGCCGGCGTGGCGGGTAGCGTGACCACCCGGGTGTTCGGTCCCGCCGACGGAGCGTCGACCCACTGTCAGTCGGACAACCTCCGACTATCGGCCCAGGTCACCTTCGACTGGTTGGCTTCCCGGCTGGCCTGAGGGTGGCACGACCCGGGGCCATGCCGACCGCTTCGGTCCGCCCGCTCGTCCGGTAGCCGCCCGGTGCCGTCAGCCGGCGCGGGTGGCCAGGGCCGCGGCCAACGCGGAAGACCCTCCATCGGAGACGTTCTCGCGCACCCCGACGAGCGGAGTCACCGAGGCCCAGCCGTCCTCGACCAGGGCGGCGTCCGACCCCGGCTCGAGTTCGGCTCGTTCCGCCGGAGCGTCGGCGCCGGTCCCCATTCCCCGCATGGCCAGCACGATGGCGCCGCCGGTGCGGTCGACCGCCGTCCCGTCGACCGGTAGCGCGGTGTGCTCCGGTCGTACCGAGCGGATGAGGCCGAGCCGGCCGAGTCTCCCGTGGCGCAGGCCCTTGAGTTCGTGGGGTCGGACGGCGGGCACATTGAGATTGAGCACCGTGGCCGCCTCGGCCTCGGCCAACACCGGCACCATCCCACAGGCCAGTCCCACCGCCGTCTCCCAGTAGTCGGGATCGGAGGCCCAGGCGATGCTGACGGCGAGGCCCCGCACCCCGAACTGGGCACCGGTCAGCGCGGCGCCCACCGTGCCGGAATGCAGCGCGGACCGGCCGGCGTTCATCCCGTGATTGATCCCGGAGACAACCAGGTCGGGTCGCGGACCGAAGCCCTCGATGCAGCCGAGGATGACCGACAGGGCGGGCGAGCCGTCGATGCCGTACGTCGGGACGTCGGCCAGTCCAGGGATGTCCACGTGCTCGTAGGGGATCGACTCTCGCTCGTAGACGGCGCCGACCGCGGCGCCTGCGCCGCTGTGGTCGGTGAGCGGGGCCACCACGAGCAGGTCGTGCTCGTCCCGGAAGGCCGCGTGGAGGCCCCGCGCCAAGGCGGCGATCCCCGGTGCGAACACACCGTCGTCGTTGGTGATCAGGATGCGCATGACGGGGGATTCCATTCGTCGGCTGTCTCGTGGCGCCGGCGCGACTGGGGGCGCGTGGGCTCGTCGCGACAGGGTCTCGGCGGGCCGGTGCGGCCTCCTGGCCTACCATACCGGGCGACGTCGACACCCGGACGGTACACACCCCGACCCGCAGGTCGGCGGGACCGGGCCGCTCCAGGAGTCCCAAGCGGGCGCCCCGGTGGGCGACCCGGAACCGGAACCCCCCCCGACGAGGAACCAGGCCCCACCACATGACCGCTCCCACCCCACCGCCCGACCAGCGACCCGCCCAGACCACCGCCGCCACAGGAGACCAGTGGGTCATCGGCCACGGACACCAACGTGCGATCGTCACCGAAGCGGGTGCCACCCTTCGGTCGTTCGCCGTCCGTGACCGTCCTGTCGTCGAAGGGTTCGGCCCCGAGGAGTGGAGCCATGGCGGACGGGGCCAGATCCTCGCCCCCTGGCCCAACCGCCTGGGCGACGGCGCCTACAGCTTCGAGGGAGTGACCGCCCAGGCGCCTCTCAACGAGGTCGACCGGCGCACCGCCATCCACGGACTGGTCCGGTGGCTGCCGTGGCGCCTCACGGGCAGGGCCCAGAACCGGGTGGGGCTGAGCTGCGAGCTCCGACCGTCGCCGGCCTATCCGTTCTCCCTCCGCCTGGAGGTCGAGTACCGCCTCGGACGCGAAGGACTCACCGTGTCGACCGACGCCCAGAACATCGGGACGGGGGACTTGCCCTTCGGACTGGGATTCCACCCCTACCTGACCGTCGGTACCACCTCGATCGACCAGGCCAGGCTGCGGATACGGGCGGGCCGGAGGCTCGTGACCGACGACCGGGGCCTGCCCACGGGTTCGGTCGCCGTGGCCGGCACCGAGTACGACTTCACCGCGGGCCGACCGGTCGGGGTGACCCGCATGGACTCCGCCTTCTGCGAACTCGTCCGCGACGGCGACGGTCGGGCATGGGTGGACCTCGACCACCCGGACGGCGAAGCCGGGGTGTCCCTGTGGGTTGACCGACGGTTCGACTACCTGATGGTGTTCACCGGAGACACGCTCGCGCCCGGCACGCGTCGCTCCGCCCTCGCCGTCGAACCCATGACCTGCCCGCCCGACGCATTCCGCTCGGGGGCCGACGTGGTGGTGCTCCGGCCCGGCGTCCGCTGGACCGGGTCGTGGGGCATCAGCCCGCGCTGAGGCGCCGTGCCCGCCACCTGGGCGGACTCCTTCGTTGACTCCTGCGTGGTGCCCTGCCGACTCCTGCGTGGTGCCCTGCCGACTCCGGCGTGGTGCCCTGCCGACTCCGGCGTGGTGCCCTGCCGACTCCGTGGCGAACCGCCGATCCAGCGACCGTGCCGTCCGGGATCCACGACACGCGTACCGGGAGTGGTTGGGCCGTCGAGTGCCCGCACCCGTCTCGTGGGTCGGTGGTCGCCAGGGAGCCCGCCGTTGTGGTGCCGGTGACCTGGCGGGAAGCGAGGGCGTTCCGAGACGGCACGAGGACCGCAGGTCTGCCGTGCAGTGCAGCGAGGCCGCGCCCGCGGGTGCACGGGGACGTGCCATGTCCGCCCTGGCGGTCACCGCGGAGCGTTCCGCCGATCGCGCCCGTCACGTCCACCGTCGTGGGCGGTCGGGTCGGTGTGCCCTGCTTCGGCGTCCGATCGAGTCGTCGACGCCCCCCTCTGGGGTGCGCCCCCTGGGATTCGAACCCAGAACCTGCGGATTAAGAGTCCACCCGATGTCGTGGCGTCGCCCCCGCCTGTTTGCGTGCTCCCTGGTCAGGTCGGGAGTCGCTGCTCGGTTCGTCTGCTCTGCCCCGGCCAGTTCGGGCCATCCCGTAGAGTCCCGTTGACAAATCGGTTGACAAGGGAGGCGTCACGTGGCGGAGGAAGATGAGTTCTGGACGGAGATAGTCGCGTGGCCCGATGGAGCGCAGGGCGCAGTAGTCGCCCGGCCTTTCCGAGTCGACGCCGACGGCGCTCGTTGGGAGTACGTCGGGAGGGATGACCTGCGGGTGCTGCCGGAAGGAATGGTCGGTGGTGTCGTCTACATCTACCGACGAGTGAGGTCGAAGGAGTAGCTGACCTCCTAAACGGCGTCTGCTCCGCCCTCGATTGCTCACGTGCCCCTCAATCGAGGGCGGTGGGGATTGGGTGCCGAGCCCGGAGCACG
>JAKAZC010000162.1 GCA_021826655.1 Actinomycetes bacterium
TCGTCCCAGGCGACACCGAGTTCGTCCTCGGGGTTGTAGTAGCCGTCGACCAGGTACCACAGGGTGAGGTCCGTCAGCGATGCGAATCCGTGGGCGACTCCGGGCGGGATGAACAGGCCGCGGTCGTGGTCCCCCGACAGGTCGAGGGACAGCGTGGCCCCGTCGGTCGGCGATCCCTGACGGAGGTCGTGGAGGACCACCCGAGCCGTGCCGGCGAGCACGTACCAGTAGTCCGACTGGTGCAGGTGGTAGTGGAGCCCGACGACGGCGCCGGCCTGCTTGGTCGACCGGTTGCCCTGGATCATCTCGCGACCCATCGGGAACCAGCTCCTCCGGTAGGTCTCGACGAACCGACCACGCTCGTCCCCGTGGGCATCGGGCTCCACGATGATCACGTCCTGGATGACTTCGGACTCGATGATCCTCGGCATACGCCCTACCCCTCAGTCGTACGATCGTCGTGCGACACAGTAGCGAACCCGCTCCGGAAGAACAGGAGGGGGGAACCCTCGCCGACGCCCAGCTCGACCACGCGGCCGAGGATGAGTTCGTGGTCGCCGGCGTCGTGGACGAGTTCCACCCGGCAGTCGACCCAGGCGATACTGCCCTCGATCACCGGCGCACCGGTGCCGGGTGCCGGGTGCCACGTCACCCCGTCGAACTTCGGACCGCCGGAAACGGCGAAGCCCCGGCACAGCTCCTCCTGGCGATCACTGAGCACGTTGACGCAGAAGGCCCCGGAGCGGGCGATCCTCGGCCAACTCGTCGACGTTCGAGCCGGGGCCACGGCCACATAGGGCGGGTCGACCGAGAGGGAGACGAAACTCTGGCACGTGAAGCCGACCGCCTCGGCGCTGTCGGGGTCGATCCCGGAGACGACGGTCACCCCGGTGGCGAACCGGCTCATGGCGTCCTTGAACCGCGCGGCCTCGAAGGCGGGGCCCCGGCCGTGGTCGTGGGCGTCCACCCTCAGGCCGCCCGCAGCTCGAGGGACACACCCTCCCTGGCCGCCGCCACCTCGACCTTGCCCACCCGCTGGGCGATCTTGCGGGCGGCGCGGACCATGGCGTCGACCTGCCGGTCCGTGTGGCCCGGATCGTGGTGGAACATGTCCAGCCGCCGGGCCCCGGCCTGCGTGGCCACGTGCACGGCATAGGCCGGGGTCGAATGGCCCCAGTCGAAGAGTTCGACGAACTCGTCCTCGGTGTACTGCGCGTCGTGGATGAGCAGGTCGACGTCGCGGCACAGGTCGAGGACCGCCGTTGCCACGGTCGTCCGGTCGAGCGGGGCCTGATGATCGGGAAGGTAGGCCACCGACACGCCGTCCGCCTCGATCCGGAACCCGAGAGTCGTGCCGATGTGCGGGATCGACCGCACCGTGACAGCGATGGCGCCCAGTGAGAATTCCTCGTCGGGCCCCAGGTCGTGGTAGCGCAGCTCACCTCGGAAGTCGGCCATGTGCACGGGGAAGAACGGCGGCTTCACCATCCCCGCCATCGTCTCCTGGAGGGAGTCGGCGGGCTGGGCGGGCCCGTAGATCTCGAGCAGGGCCCCGGGATCGCGCATCGGCGGGAAGAACGGGGTCCCGAGCACGTGGTCGTAGTGGAGGTGGGTCAGGAGGGCGTTGCCCCGCAACGGCCGCCCCGCGGCGATCAGCGGCGCGTTGAGGTGGTGGCCGAGTGCCCGCAGACCGGTCCCCATGTCGAGGACCAGGGGCGGCTCACCGTCCACCTCGACCAGGACACAGGACGTGTTCCCACCGTGACGTCGCTGCTGGTCGGACGAGGTGGGACAGGAGCCGCGTACGCCGAAGTAGGTGATTCGCACAGGGTGACGAGGCTAGCCGCGGCGGCGGGTGCACCCACCGGGTACCGTCGCCTCCCATGGACGACCGCTCACCCGCCACCGCCGACATCCGCACCGTCACGGCCAACGGCCTCGAATTCGGCTACCTGTCGGCCGGACCCGACGACGGACCGCTCGCTCTGTGCCTGCACGGGTTCCCCGACACCGCCCACACGTGGCGGCACCTGCTCCCCGAATTGGCCGGTGCCGGATTCCGGGCCGTCGCACCCTTTCTCCGGGGTTATGCACCCACCTCGGTGCCACCCGGAGGCGGCTACGACACCGGGACGCTTGCCCTCGATGCCGGCGCGTTGCACGACGCCCTCGGGGGAGGCGACGACGCCGTCATCATCGGCCACGACTGGGGAGCGCTCCTCACGTACCCGGCGGCGGCCCACCGGCCCGACCAGTGGGCGAAGGTGGTCACTCTGGCCGTTCCGCCCGCCCGGTCCATGGGGTTCGGCTTCTTCGCCTACGAGCAGCTCCGGCGCAGCTGGTACGTCTTCTTCTTCCAGACCCCGCTTGCCGAGTTCGCGGTGGCTGTGGACGACCACGCCTTCATCGACCGGCTCTGGGCCGACTGGTCCCCCGACTACGACGGGTCCTGGGACGCCGGCCGGGTAAAGGAGGCGCTGGCCGACGAGGCCAACCTGTCGGCCGCCATCGGCTACTACCGCGCGATGTTCGGACCGCCCACAGGGGATCCGGTGGCCGCGGCGGTCCAGGCCGCAGGGGAGACGGTCGCCCCCCAGCCCACGCTGTACCTCCACGGCGACGCGGACGGCTGCATGGGACTCGACATCGTCGGTCCGGTGACCGACCACCTCGCCCCCGGTTCCGAGATGGTCGTGATCGAGGGGGCCGGGCACTTCCTCCACCTCGAGCGCCCGGACGAGGTCAACCGCCACGTCCTGCGGTTCCTCGGCAGCTGACCGACCGGGTCCCGGGCCGGTCGATCACCTCCCACGGGCGACCCCGGCCACCAGGTCCGCCACCCGCACGCGCACCGCGACCCGGACCGGGTCGTCGGTCGGTACGCACCGGCGCCGGCTGCGGTCGTAGACGGTGCCGATGACACCGGCGTGGTCGGTCGCCACCCGGTACAACCTGGCCGACCAGCCGAGCCCGGTCATCCGGTCGGCGGCCTCGATCGACCGCTCCAACGGGACGAGACGGTCCCCGGTCCCGTGCACCAGCACGCCCCGCCGGCCCGGAGCGGGAGGGTCCCAGGCACCGGCGAAGACGTCGTCCCCGAACGGCGACCCGGCGTAGGACCCGCCCAGTCCGACGACGGCCGCCGGGGCCCATCCGCCGACCTCGTCCGGATGCAGCCCGATCCACGCTGCCGCGGCCGCACCGAGCGACCAGCCGGCGAGCACCACGCGTCCCGGATCGCCGCCGAGCGGACCGGACGCGTGGCGTGCGAACTCGATCGACGCCAGGAGCTGGTCCGCCCCCGCCCCCGGGTCGTCCGACTGCCAGTCGGGCACCAGCGCCAGCATGCCGCGGGCCGCGAGCTCGCCCGCGAGCGGTGCCAGTGCGTCGCGCTCGTCGGGCCCGCTCCCGTGCCACAGCAGCACGACCGGCGCATGCGACCGCGTCCTCGGAACATGGACGTCGAGCAGCTTGCCCGGGCAGTAGCCCACCGGTCGGTTCACGCCGCCACCGGTCGGGCCCCGACTACTTGTCGACACGCGTCAGCCAGGGGACCACCGACTGCAGGAAGGCGTTCCGGGCCGGTGTCGCCAACAGCGGGTCCAGGTGGCTGTAGGTGCCCGTCCGACTGACCACCGTGACGCTCGGGATCCGCGACGCCGACGCGAACGCCCTGGCACTGTCGGCCACCGCGTTGTTCGTCCCGCCGAGCGCGGTCTGGAACGCGTAGAGGGGCACGTCGACCTGTGCGGTGTGCAGGAGGCGGAGGCCCAGGTAGGTGGCGGCAACGGTCTGCTGCAGGGAAGCGGCCGCACCTGCATCGATCGACAGTCGCTCGGGGTAGTACCACTCGGCGGCGGCGAGCGGCGTCTGGGCGAAGGCGTCGACCACGTTGGCGATCGGCGTGATGCCGGTGTCGACCCAGCCGGCCGGGTCCCCTGTGGTGGCGACGTGGCCCGAGTGGACCTGGATGAGCTTGAGGCCCGGTGGCGACGTCTTGTAGTCGAACGCGTAGCCGAGCTGGGCCGCGTTGGTCACTGGCACGGGTGGCTTGAACTCGGCGGGCAGGAGGGCGAAGTGCTCGAAGGTGGTGGCCGGACCCGTCGGGTCCCGGTACGCCGTGACCGCGCCGATCTCGCTGAACGCCCCCGTCGCCCAGGGCAGACCGACCCCGAGCAGGTCGAGCCACGGGCCCTTGACGCCAAGCTGTGCGATCTGGGCCTGGACGGACGCCAGGGTCGGCGGGGCCCCGAAGGCACCCGCCGCACCGGCACAGCCGTCGATGCACAGGATGCCGTTGATGTCCCGGTAGCCCGCCGTGCCGGCGAAGTCCCATGCGGCGTACACGGCGGCCTCGGTTCCGCCGAGCGAGTGGCCGCCGAGTGTCACGCTGCGCCTGCCCCCGTCACCCGCACGTACGATGACGGCGTGGAGGTCGTTCATGGCCACCGCCAGGCCCCAGCCGGCGACGAACGGGTAGTCGGCCGCCCGGAGCGGCTGGTAGTGGTGCGTGATCGCGGGGTCCGAGATCCACCCCAGGTAGTAGTCGAACATCTGGGTGGGGGTGGTCCTCCCGGCGAGCGTCGACCGGACGACCGACTCGTCCTGCAGGGCGCCTTCCCGGCGCATCTCGGACCAGACCTGCAGGTCGGGGACGTGGTCCACCAGGTAGGGCGCCACCAGGTCGAAGTCGCCGGCGCCGCCGTTGGTCCCGGGCACGAGCACCAGCACGTGCGAGGCCGACGGACTGCCGAAGCGTCGGACCTGGACCCGGTCGTACCGAGTCGGCGTACCGGGGACCGGGGGCGTGGCCACGGTGAGCACCGACTCGGGCACCGAGGCCGGCGCGCCCAGGACGTCCGGGGTCCCCGGTACCGTCGTGGAGGCGGTCGAGGTGGATGCCGAGGCACCGCACGATGCCAGAACGACCGCCCCCACCACACAGGCCGCGCTCCCCCAGATCGTCCGTCGCCGCATGCCGTCCCCCCGCATCGAAGTCCCCGGCCCTCGGCACGGGGCGCCGCCCCCATCGGGCGGACGCACCGAGCGTAGCCATCGCCTACGCCCCGGACCGGCGTGCCCGCCGCGGCCGGGTCGGTCATGACGCCGGCGGGCCACCGCTACCGGCCGCCACGCCGGTCAGGGAAGGCGCAGTCCGTCTCCGGACCGGACGGCCAGCCCCTCGGCGACCAGGGCGTGGGCCACCCGTTCGGCACGGTCCGGGTCGGCGGGCCACCCGGCGGCGGCGGCCAGATCCCCGGCGGTCACCGGCCCGGTGCGCAGCGCGGCCACCAGCCGGCCCCGACCCTGGCGGTCCGAGCCCGCGAACTCCGACTGGGCGACGGACACCCCCGCCGATCCGCGCGCCGGGTCGGGGCCGGGGCGGCCCGCCGCCGCCCATCGGCACCGCCTGCGCACCGGGCACGTCGCACAGCCGGGTGCCCGGGAGGTGCACACGGTGGCGCCCAGATCCAGGAGGGCCTGCCCGAACGACCAGGCGCGACCCGGCGGGACCATCGCATCGACGAGCGCCTGCGCCTCGGCCGGTCGGACGGGTCGACCGGCGACACCGCGGGCGATGACCCGGCCGGCATTGGTGTCGACCACGCCGACGGCGCGCTCGAAGGCGAAGGCGAGGACGGCCCGGGCCGTGTAGGGACCCACCCCGGGCAGGGCGAGCAGCGCGTCGAGGTCGTCGGGAACCGCGCCGGCGTGGTGGACGACGATGGCCCCTGCCGCCGACCTGAGGTGCTTGGCTCGTCGGTTGTACCCCAATCCCTCCCACGCCCGAAGCACGTCCCCGAGCGGTGCCGCCGCACACGCTGCCGGCGTCGGATACGCCGCCAGGAACCGGTGGTAGGCGGGGACGACCCGGGTCAACTGGGTCTGCTGCGAAAGGGTCTCGCTCACCAGTACGGCCCAAGGGTCGCGGGTGTCCCGCCACGGCAGGTCCGGTCGACGCGACGACCCGTCGGACGTACCCCAGCGATCGATGGCGACGCCCAGCGCACGGACCTGGGGAAGCGACCGGACCGTCCTGGGGGCGCCCGGTAGCGCGGGACGGCGGCTCACCGGTCGGTCGGGCTGCTCACTCCCAGACGTCGTCGCCGTAGGGACGCCGCCTGGCCGGGGCGAAGGCCTCCTTCCAGACCATGACCTTGCGGCGGAAGAAGCAGACCTCCTCGCCGCGCTGATTGAACGCCTTGGTCTCCACCGTCACCACACCCCGGTCCTCCCGTGAGGTCGACGCCACCTTGTCGATCACCTTGGTCTCGGCGTAGATGGTGTCGCCGTGGAACGTGGGGGCCCGGTGCAGCAGGGACTCCACCTCGAGGTTGGCGATGGCGGCGCCGCTGACGTCGGGGACGCTCATACCCAGGGCGAGCGAGTACACGAGGTTGCCGACGACGACGTTCCGCTTCTGGACCGACTCGTGCTCGGCGAACCACGCGTTGGTGTGCAACGGGTGGTGGTTCATCGTGATCATGCAGAAGAGGTGGTCGTCCGACTCGGTGATGGTC
>JAKAZC010000163.1 GCA_021826655.1 Actinomycetes bacterium
GACACCATCCGCAACGGCTACCCCGGCTTCGTGGCCGGCGCCACCTTCGCCCAGGCCCTGGGGTGGACCGGGGCCCGCGTCTCGTCCGCGTACGCCGCCTGCGCGTCGGGTGCCCAGGCCATCAACAACGCACGGGCCCAGATCCTGGCCGGACTGTGTGACGTGGCCCTGGTGGTCGGGGCCGACACCACCCCCAAGGGGTTCTTCACCCCGGTGGGTGGCGACCGCAAGGACGACCCAGACTGGCTGCGCTTCCATCTCATGGGCGCCACCAATCCCACGTACTTCGCCCTCTACGCCAGGCGCCGCATGGAGCTGTTCGGCGCCACCGAGGAGGACTTCGCCGCCGTCAAGGTGAAGAACGCCCGCCACGGCCTGGAGAACCCGAACGCCCGGTACCGCAAGGTGGTCACCGCCGAGGAGGTCCTCGCCTCCCCGATGGTCGCCGACCCACTGCGCCTCCTGGAGATCTGCGCCACATCGGACGGCGGGGCCGCCCTGGTCCTGTGCTCGATGGAGTTCGCCCGACGCCACGCGGGTGCCCGGGACCTCGTCACCATCGACGCCGTGTCCACGGTCACCCCCCGCTTCCCGCAGGCCATCATCGAAATGCCCAACTTCTCGACCGACTCGTCGGCGACCGCAGCCTCGGTCGGTCCGACGTTCAAGCAGTCGGTGGCGCTCGCCGCCTACGAGGAGGCCGGCATCGGGCCCGACGACGTCGACCTGGCCGAGGTCTACGACCTCTCGTCGGCGCTCGAGCTCGACTGGTACGAGGACATCGGGCTGTGCAAGCAGGGTGAGGCCGAGCGCATGCTCCGCGACGGCGACACCACCCTCGGCGGCCGGGTGCCGGTCAACCCCAGCGGCGGGCTGTCGTGCTTCGGCGAGGCCATCCCCGCCCAGGCCATCGCCCAGGTGTGCGAACTGGTCTGGCAGCTGCGGGGTCAGGCCAGCGGTCGCCAGGTCGACGGTGCACGGGTGGGGATCACCGCGAACCAGGGGCTCTTCGGCCACGGCTCGTCGGTCATCGTCTCGAGGTAGTCCCGACCGTCGGACCCGGGAACGTCAGGACGTGGGCGTGAACTCCCCCGACACCTGCACGGTGTCACCGTGCAGCAGCCACACCCGACCAGGCGTCGTGGCCATGGTGACGGTGGTGCCCCATTCCACCGGCCCGTGGTGGGTCAGCACGGCCGACTCGACCGGCCCGGAGGCCGCGTCGACCAGCGCGGCCCAACTCGCCGCGTTGTTCACGTGCCCGGCCACGTCGAGGTCGGCCCGACGCAACGACCACGGCCGCCGCCCGGCATCGACGGGCAACCCGGTCGAGGTCACCCGACCCGAGACCTTCCTACCGGCGGATGCCTCCCCGTAGACGTCACGGAACTCGGGGGAGATGCGCCGCGGCCGACCCGTGTCGTCGAGCGGGACCCACAGCGACTCGGTCTCCACCAGCACCACCCCGTCGACGTCCAGGTCGGTGCGGCGCTCGGCCCACGCCGCGCCGATGCCCGAGCACCAGGTCGTGGCCCGGACGGACTCGCCCAGGGCGGGCCATCGGCCGACGGCCGTCAGCCGCAGCGCCGTACGCCGGACCACCCACAGGTCGCCGGTGCCGATGCCGGTGTCGTCCCAGTCGTCTCCGGCCACGTCGTGCAGGTACCGGGCGGCGGCGTCGGGACGGAGCCGTCCCTGGGGGTCGGTGTCACCGAGTCGGACCCGCTGGCCGCCGGCGAAGCGGCGACCCGCGGTCGGGGGCGGGAGGAAGTCGAGCACCGCCGCAGCCTACGGTCCGGCCGGGGCCCGAGCGGTGCCCACCGGTCAGTCGTTGACGAGGATCACCTTGCCGAGCTTGCCGCCGGCGGCGAACCGCTCATAGGCGGCGTGGGCGTCGGCCATCGGGTGGGTCGCGGCCACCGGGACGACCACCGCCCCTTCCCCCAGCAGGCGCACGGCACGCGACTCGACGAGCCAGGCCACACCCGCCTTCTCCTCCACGTCGCGGGAGCGCAGGGTGGACCCGCCGATGGTGGCCCGTGCCCGCATCACGGCGAGGAGGTCGACCTCGGCAGTGGCACCGCCGCCCACGCCGATGACCACGACCCGTGCCCCGGTGCCGAGATACGGGAGCACTGCCGCCACCCCCGGCGCCCCCACCAGCTCGAGGGACACGTCGTAGGGACCGTGCGCGGCCGCCGCGTCGGGCAGGATGACCACGTCGGCGCCGAGGGCGCGCACGGCGTCGTGGTGGTCCGGATTCCGGACGGTGGCCACCACCGTGGCACCGGCCACCGCGGCCAACTGCACCGCGGCGGTCCCCACCCCGCCCGCCGCACCCGAGATCAGCACGGTGTGACCCTCGGACAGGTCGGCCTGGGTGAACAGCGCGTCCTGGGCCGTCGAGAACGCCTCGGGGAACCCGCCGGCGTGCACGAGGTCGATCCCGGCGGGCACGGGCAGCAGGTGCGACTCGTGGACCACCACCTGTTCGGCCTGGCCACCACCCCCACACACGGCCATCACCCGCTCGCCGACCGCGAACCTGGCGCACCCGTCCCCGTTGGCCAGCACCGTGCCCGAGAACTCCAGGCCGGGGATGTCGGCCGGCGAGCCGGCCGGGGCGGGATAGTAGCCCTTGCGCTGCAGCAGGTCGGCGCCGTTTACACCGGCGGCCGCCACCGCCACCAGCACCTCGCCCGGCCCGGGGACCGGGTCGGGATGCTCGTCCCACCGGAGCTCCCCTTCGACGATGGTCACGGCACGCACGTCACGAGCGTACCGCCCCCGTGCTCTGACGGCGCCTGTGTGTGCGCCGACCCGAGCGACATCGGGTGCTCCCGCACTCGTAGGCTGGGAGTGGAGGCCCGGCCATGACGACCGAACCGTTCGAGGACCACGTGGAAGAGGGCCCGGACCCGGCCGCGTCCGGGCCGCCCGTTCGGACGGAAACCGTCGACGACAGGTTCCCCGACCCGTCGGCGGGGATGGTCCTGCACCGGGTGCTGGCGATGGCGGCCCGCACGTTCCTCCTGAACGACCTCGCCGGCGACCTCGACGACGGGTCACTCCGCACCGGAGCCGCAGCCGCCCTCCAGGTGGCCATGGGGCCCCGGCCGCTGTGGGCCCAGTCGGCCGTGTCCTCGCTGCGGGGGACAGAGCGACGGACCGACCCCGTCGAGCGCATCCACCAGAGCCGGGTGTCCATGCGCCGGATACGGTCGAATCTGCGCACCTACCGGCTGCTCGTCGACGCCCGACGCGGTACCACCCTGCGGGCCGAGCTCGCCTGGTACGGCAACGAGCTGGGACGTTCCCGCGACCTCGACCTTCTGACCGGCGTCGTCTCCCAGTGCGGGCCGGAGGTGCTCGGGCGCGACGAGGTGGCCCGCCTGTTGGCCGTCCTCGCCTGGCACCGCGACGAGGCGACCTCCCGGTTGGTCACCGAGCAGGCCGGTCCGCGACGGCTCCGGCTGACCGGGCAGGTGGCGGACCTGTGGGAGGGGCCGGCGTTCAAGGCGAAGGCCGGCCGACCGGCCACCGAGGTCCTACCGCCCATGCTGCACCGGGCCTGGCACGACCTGCGGGGCGCGGCCCGCAAGGCCAGGAGGGACCCGTCCGACATCCACCTCCACCAGCTCCGGATCCGGCTCAAGGACCTCCGCTACGGATCCGAGACCCTCGCCCTGGTGGAGGGCGCACCGGCGCGCAAGACGGCGAAGGCGGCGGAGCGGCTCCAGAGCAGGCTGGGCGACGTCCACGACACGGTCTTCGCCGTCGGATGGCTCGAGTCGCTGGGGGCCGAGCAGGCGGACCTGGCCGACGCCGCCGCACGCCTGGTGTCCCTCCAGCGCGAGGTGGCGGCCGACACCCGCCGAGGCTGGAAGCGCGATCTCAAGGAAGTCGAGCGCCGCTGGCGCCGCTGGCAGGGCTGACGGGCCACGGACCGCCGGCCGGCCGCGGCAGATCCGCCGGGGTTCAGGCCGCGCCCGCCGCCCCGTCGTCCGCCGGGACACCGCCGCGCAGTGGCACCCACAACCGGATCCCACCGAGGATGCCGGCCGTGTTGTCCACCACCGTCACGTCGTCGGGGAGGTGGTGGCGCAACACCCGGCGGGAGTTGCCGCCACCGATGAAGAGGTGGTCGAAGGCGGTGAGGGCCCGCATGTTGGCGATCGCCTTCGCCACCCGCTTGTTCCAACGGTCCTCGCCGATCTCCTTGCGCGTGGTCTCGCCCAATTGGGTGTCGTAGTCCTCGCCCTTGCGGAACGGCTGGTGGGCGATCTCGAGGTGGGGCAGGAGCTCCCCGTTGTAGAACAGGCCCGTCCCGAACCCGGTCCCGAGCGTGATCACGAGTTCGAGACCGTGGCCGGTGACCACCGCCGCACCCTGGATGTCGGCATCGTTGGCCACCTTTGTGGGGATGCCGAACTCCCGGGTCAGCTCGCCCGCCAGGTCGTAGCGGTCCCACAGCCGGACCAGGTGATGGTCGACGGCGCTGCCCGGCCCGCTGACGGTGACGAAGTGCGGACACGACAGGACCACGCCGTCACGCACCATCCCCGGAAACCCGGCCGAGGCCCGCTCGGCCGCCGGCAGCGGGGCGACGAGCCGCTCCAACGACGCCACCAGCTTGTCGGGGGGCAGCGGGTACGGCGTGGGGATCTTCACCCGGTCCGCCACCATGGCCCCGCTGGCGTCGAGCACCGACGCCTTCAGTCCGGTGCCGCCGATGTCCACCGCCAGGGTGAACGGGTGGCGGGGTTCGGACCGCCCGCCCTCGGCATCGGCACCGTCCGCCGGTTCGGGGTCGAGCACGTCGGGAACACCCCGCGGGGTGTCGGGGGCCGGCGCGGCGTGGTCGCTGGAGGTCATCCCCTCACGCTAAACGCGGATGGGTCCCGGCGGGGACAGGGCTGAGGACTGCCGTTCCTGACGAGGCCCGCGATGGGCCCGCGGTGGGCCCGCGCCCGGGCGGGTGGTGGCGGGCAGGGGTAGCGTCCCATGCCATGACCGAACCGTGGCTCCAGGACGCCTGCTCGCTGGTCGACGCCTTCCGGGCGGGCACCCTCAGCCCGATCGAGGCGCTCGAGGCCTCGTTGGATGCGATCGGGTCGTCCCGGCTCAACGCGATCAGCCACCTCGACACCGAGGCGGCCCGGGCCGTGGCGGCCGTCGCCGACGTGTCACTGCCTTTCGGGGGTGTGCCCATCGGGGTCAAGGAGCTCGAGACCGTGACCGGGTGGCCCCATACCGAGGCGTCACTGGTCTTCGCCGACCGGATCGCCACCGTGGACTCGACCCACGTCACCCGGCTCCGCGCGGCAGGAGCGGTACTCGCCGCGCAGACCACCGCGTCCGAGTTCGGTGGGGTCAACTGCACGGCGAGCAAGCTGCACGGGGTCACCCGCAACCCGTGGGACACCGACCGCACCCCCGGCGGGTCCTCGGGTGGCTCAGCTGCGGCCGTCGCCGGCGGACTCCTCCCCATCGCCACCGGTGGCGACGGTGGCGGCTCGATCCGGATCCCGGCCGGGTTCACCGGACTGTTCGGGCTGAAAGCCACCTACGGCCGCATCCCGCGCGGCCCGGCCACGCTCCAGCCGCCGCTCACGGTGACCCTGGGCTGCGTGTCGCGCTCGGTGCGCGACGCGGCCCGGTGGTTCGACGTGTGCAACGGATTCGACCCACGCGACAACCTGAGCCTCCCCCGTGTCGGCGGCTGGGAGTCCGGGCTCGGGACGCTCGACCTCGCCGGAAAGCGGGCCGTCGTGTCTGTCGACCTCGGCACGGCCGTCGTCGAGCCCCGGGTGGCGGCCCTGGTGATCGAGGCGGCCGAGGCGTTGATCGCCGGCGCCGGCCTTCGGCGGGTGGACGTCGTCGTGGAGCTCCCCCAGGGTGGGCTCGAGTGGGCACTGTCCAACCTGGTCGGCCTGGTCGGGGAGCTGGGCGACCGGTTCCCCGACTGCAACGACGACCTCACGCCCGAGATCCAGATCGGCATGAACCTCGCCACCCACCGCTACAGCGTCGAGTCCGCCGGCAAGGCCGAGCTGTTCCGGATCGCCCTGAACGAGCAGATGGCTGATCTCTTCGACCGGGCCGACCTGGTGTTCGCCTCCACCAACCCCGACATCGCCTTCGGGGCCGCCGGCCCGATGCCGACCACGGTGGGAGACGTCGACCTGATCGCCACCTACGGTTTCGACAAGGCCATCGGGAACAACGGCGCCCTCACCATCCCCGCCAACCTGGCGGGGCTGCCGGCCGTGTCGATCCCGGTAGGCACCGTCGACGGGGCCCCGGTGGGCATGCAGGTGATCGGGCGGCACCACGAGGAGCCGGTCCTGCTCGAGCTGGCGCGACGTGCCGAGCGCACACGGCCGTGGCCGCTGGTGGCCCCGTCCGTCACCTCTTGAGGGCGGGTCGCCCGACCGGTCCGGATTCGCCTAGACGAGTGAT
>JAKAZC010000164.1 GCA_021826655.1 Actinomycetes bacterium
CGGTTTCGAGCCCGGCCACGTCCGGTTCGACGGCCGCAAGGTCGACCTGCGCCGGTTCGAGCGTCGTCCCGGTGAGCTGCTCCTCGCCCGGGACCTGTCGGCGCGCCATCTCATCAACATCGTGGGAAGCCGGCTGATCCGGGCCAACGAGATCGAGCTGGCCAAGGTGGACGGCACCTGGGAGGTGGTGGGTGTCGATCCGTCCAGCCGCCCCGTCCTGCGCCGCCTCCTCCCGGGGAGGCTGGGCCGGCGGGCCGAGCCCGGCCCGATCGTCGACTGGTCGAGCATCGAGCCGTTCGTGGCCCACGTCCCGACGTCCCGGCTCCGAATCCCCTATCGCAAGCTGGCGAAGCTCCATCCTGCGCAGATCGCCGACCTGGTGGAGGCAGCCTCGCACGAAGAGGGGGAGGAGATCATCGAGGCCGTCGGCGAGGATCGGGAGCTCGAGGCCGACGTGTTCGAGGAGCTCGACACCGACCATCAGCTCGAGTTCCTCGAAAGCCGGTCCGACGCCGAGGCCGCCCGCCTCCTCGGGTCGATGGCACCCGACGACGCCGCCGACCTGGTCACCGAGATCGACCAGGAGCGACGCCTGCCGATCCTGAACCTCCTTCCCGAGCCCCAGCAACGCAAGGTGAGGACGCTGCTCAGCTACAACCCGGAGACCGCCGGCGGGCTCATGAGCCCCGACTTCCTCTGCCTGCCGTCGACCTCCACCGTCGCCGCTGCGCTTCAGGCCATTCGCCGGAGCACGGCACCTCCCGAGGCGCTCAACGTCGTGTTCGCCACCGATGATCACGACGAGGTCACGGGCGCGGTCTCGGCCGTCCGGCTCATTCAGGCCGACCCGGCGGCCGTTCTCGAATCGGTCGTCGATCCCGATCCCCCGCACGTCCACGCCGATTGGGACGTCGGCGCGACGGTGCGCAAGATGTCGGACTTCAACCTCGTGGTGGCTCCGGTCATGGACCCCGAGCACCGGAGGATCCTCGGGGTGGTCACGGTCGACGACGTGCTGGAGTTGCTGCTCCCCACCGGGTGGCGGCGGGATTTCGGCACGACCGGGGTGGAGAGCTAGGACATGCGTCGAGAGCGAAGACCCACCGCCGTCGCCGCAGGCCGGCGACGATCAGCCGACAGGCGCTGAACGGACGACCGCTGGCGCGGACCCACGACCCGCGGCACGATGACCGACCGGGCCGGGGCTCCGTCGCAACCGTGAGCCCCGGGTCCGATCGGCGGGGAGCTGGCGGTCGGAGGGACGGGCGCGGATCGCCCTCGATTATGGACGACGACCAAGGACGCGAGCGCGGGCTCCGGGCTCACCGAGGCAGCTCGGCTGGGGGCGCGGCCCGTGCCCGTGACGGCATTCCCACGCACACGACACCACACGGGAGGTGAGACGATGGCCGAGGAGGTCCCGGAGCCCGAGGCCCGCACCGCGGTGCTCGACGAGGCCCACGTCGGGGACATTCGGGGCGCGTTCGGGACGATCCGCCAGCACGACGTGGGCGCCCGGCGAACGGTGTGGGCCCGCCTGCTGACGCTCCTGGCCATCATGGGCCCCGGGCTCATCGTGATGGTGGGCGACAACGATGCCGGAGGCGTTTCCACCTATGCCCAGGCGGGGCAGAACTTCGGCCTGACCCTCCTGTGGACCCTTCCCCTCCTGATCCCGGTCCTGATCGTCAACCAGGAGATGGTGGTGCGCCTGGGTGCCGTCACCGGCGTCGGCCATGCCCGCCTCATCAACGAGCGCTTCGGCAAGTTCTGGGGGGCCTTTTCGGTGGGCGACCTGTTCATCTTGAACTTCCTCACCATCGCCACCGAGTTCATCGGGGTGAGCCTGGCTCTCGGCTACTTCGGCGTGAGCCAGTACATCTCGGTCCCCGCCGCCGCGCTGACCCTCATCGCGATGACTGCGACGGGGAGCTTCAGGCGTTGGGAGAGGTTCATGTTCGTCTTCATCATCGCCAACTTCCTGGTGATCCCGCTTGCCGTCTTCAGACACCCCCCGGTGGGCTCCTTCCTTCACGGTCTGGTGGTGCCGGGGGTGGAGGGCGGCTTCAACTCGACCTCGGTGCTCCTCATCATCGCCATCGTCGGGACGACCGTCGCCCCCTGGCAGCTCTTCTTCCAGCAGTCGAACATCGTGGACAAGCGGATCACCCCGCGCTGGATCAACTACGAGCGGGCCGACACGGTGCTCGGGTCGCTCGTCACGGTCCTCGCCGCCTCGCTCCTGATGATGGTCGTCGCAGCGGCCTTCAGGGGGACGCCCCTGGCGGGGCAGTTCGCCAACGCCGGTGCCGTTGCCCATGGCCTGAACCACTACGTGGGCAACGCCGCGGGGGCCATCTTCGCCGTCATCCTGTTGAACGCGTCCATCATCGGTGCCGCCTCGGTCACCCTGGCAACCTCGTACGCCTTCGGTGACGCCTTCGGTGCCCGACACTCGTTGCACCGGAGCTGGCGGGACGCGAAGTTCTTCTACGGGGCCTTCAGCGTCACCGTCGTCCTGGCCGCGGGGATCGTCATCATCCCGGGTGCGCCGCTCGGGCTCATCACGACCGGTGTGCAGGCACTGGCCGGCGTGCTCCTGCCGAGCGCCACGGTCTTCCTCCTGCTGCTGTGCAACGACAAGGAAGTGCTGGGACCGTGGGTCAACCGGCCGTGGCTGAACGTGCTGGCCAGCGTGATCGTCTCGATCCTGCTCCTGATGTCCCTCGTCCTCATGGTGACGACGCTCTTCTCGCAGATCGACGTGAACCTCCTCGCCCTGGTGCTCGGCGCGCTGCTCCTCGTCGGGTACGCGGTGGCCGGGGTCGCGCTGTTCCTTCGCCGCTCGCGACGGCCGCCCGTAGAGGCGGTGTCCGCGGAGAAGCGGTCCACCTGGCGGATGCCCCCCCTCAACCTGCTGAAGCGGCCCACGTGGTCACGGGGCCGCCTGGTCGGGATGTACATGCTGCGCGGCTATCTGGTCGTGGCCGTGCTGCTCCTGCTCGTGAAGGCGATCGAGCTGGGCCTGCACAAGTAGCGGTCGAGACGAACCGGTCGGAGCGACCGGCGCGTGACCACGGGCCCGCTCCACCGGGTCACACCGCCAGGTCCCGCCTTTCGAACGCGACAGCGGCTGCGGCGATGGTCAAGAGAATCGCCGCAACGAGCACCACCAGATGCTCCGGCAGGAATCCCGAGCTCATCGGGTCCACCCCGAGCGCGTGGTACCAGGGGGAGAGCGGTCGGATGGGGAGGAGCCACCGGACCATCTCTGCGAGCGAGCTCACCAGGTAGGCGGCCACCGCGAGCAGGGTGACCACGCCCCGTGCCAGCCCCCGGTGCCCCGTCGCGGCCCCGACCGCCAGGGCCAGCGTCGCGTACAGCATGCCGAGCAGCGTCGTGGCCACCACTGCCGAGGCGAGGGAGACCCAGGCGACGTGCAGCCCGACGATCGGCGCTCCCAGACCGAGCACGAGACCGAGCCCGCACGACACGACGGCTATCCCGAGCATGACCGCGGCCCACTTCTGCAGGAGGATCGCGCGTCTCGACACCGGGTTGGCGAGGAGGAGGTCGATGGTTCGTCGGTCCTCCTCTCCGGCGATGGCGTCCCCGCCCCACAAGATGGCGAAGACGACGACGAGGAGAGGGGCCGTAAGGGAGAAGACCTCGGCACGGAGGTAGCCGGCACCGCTGGTGTAGTCCGAGATCCCGAACATCGTCCGGAGCGCCTTCGGGTAGGACTCGATCAGTTTGGACATCTGCGGGTTGTCGCGGACGGTCGGGTAGATGGCGAGCATCATCACGGCGATGCCGGCCAGCCCCCCGAGCCATCCGAGCAGCGCCCGCCGCTGCTCGTGGAAGGCCCGCTCGAACACCGAGTGCAACTCGGCCGGCCGCTTGGTGTGCCTAGGCATCGGGGTCTCCGGCGACGGCATCGGGGCTTCCGGCAAGGGCGCCGTGGGGAGCGGGAGCGGCGTTTCCCCGGTCCTCCCGGTAGAAGGCGAGGAAGAGGTCCTCCAGGTCGGGCTCGCGGATCGTGAGGTCCGCCAGGGGGTGCCGCGCAAGGGCCCCGACCAGGGGATCGAGGTGCCCGGTGACCTCGCGACGGGCGCCATGGTCGGACCACTCCTTCACGCGTGCTCCGGGCACCGCGGTGAGGAACTGCGGATCGACCCCGTCGGTGAAGCGGACGTCAACCACGTGGACCGTTCGGGAGCGCAGGTCGCTCATCCGCTCGATCGCCACGATGCGCCCCTCGCGGATGATCGCCACCCGGTCGGCGACCTGGCCGACCTCGGACAGGACGTGCGAGGAGAGGAAGACGCTCCTGCCGTCCCCGGCCGCGGCGCGAACCGCGGCGTGGACCTGTTGCTGGACGAGGGGGTCGAGGCCCGAGGTGGGCTCGTCGAGTATGAGCAGGTCCGGGTTCCCCATGAGCGCCTGCACGAGGCCGACCTTCTGCCGGTTGCCCTTCGACAGCTCGCGCAGGGGCCGGTCGACGTCGAGGTCGAACCTCTCGGTCAGCTCGGCGATGGCGGCCCACGGAGGGCCGCCCCTCAGATGGGCGAAGTGGGTCAGGAGCTCGCGCGCCGTCAGCCTTTCGTACAGGGCCAGGTCGCCCGGCAGGTAGCCCGTGCGGCGGCGGACGGCGACCCCGTCACGGCGCGGATCGAGCCCGAACACGGCGATCCGCCCCGAGTCGGGCCGGATCAGGTCGAGGATCAGCCGGATCGTCGTGGTCTTCCCGGCGCCGTTGGGGCCCAGGAAGGCGAAGACCTCGCCGGGCAGCACTTCGAGGTCGACGCCCTCGATTCCGCCGCCGCCCCGATAGCGCTTGCAGACCTCCTTCAGCTGCACGGCGGGCGCCACCGGGCGGGCCCGCCCGCCCGCGTGGACGGCGCCGGCGCCGGGCCTCCCGACGGCGGTCACCGGAGGGGGCGAGGAGACGGTGGCGTCCGGCCGGTGCATGACCCCATGCTCCGTCGGGCGTCCCGGTGGCGCCAGGGTCGAAGGTCCTCGGCCTGACGGATCGGCTTTCAGTACCAGATCGTGGTGTCGCGCAATCCGAGGAAATCGAGGAGTTCGGCCAGGACGAGCCCGCCCGCGTCGCCGGCGACCGTGAGGGAGCGCGGCACGTCGAGGTCGTCGAGGAGTGCGTCGACCACGCCACGGCGGGCCTCGCCGCGACCTGCGGTGCTCGTGGCGCCCTTCGTGCTGACGGCGCTCCGCCACAGGTCGTCGAGCTGCCTGGTGGCGCGGTCGAGCGACTCCTCCTCGAACTCCCAATCGTCCCGCCAGGAGCGGGCGAGGATCAGGTACCGGATGGCCGCCGCCGGCCAGCGCTGCAGCAGATCGTGCACGAAGACCAGGTTTCCCGTGGACTTGGCCATCTTCCGACCGCCGGTCCGCACCGTGCCCACGTGCATCCACGAGCGGGCGAAGGGCGACACCCCGGTGAAGGCCTCGACCATGGCCGATTCGTAGGCATGGTGCGGGAAGCGCAGGTCGGCACCGCCCCCGTGCAGGTCGATGCTGGCCCCGAAGGTGCTGAGGGCCATCGCGGCACATTCGGCGTGCCAACCGGGGCGTCCCGGCCCCCACGGGCTCGGCCAGGTCGGGCCGTTGTCCCGCGGGGCGTGCCAGACGGCGACGTCGTCCGGGCTCTCGGCGTCGTCGCTCCCCTCGTCGTGCGGGCCGCCCGGAGCGGCGTCGGTCCCGTTCTGCGGAGCCGGCGACCCACCGGGTGACGACGCGGAGGTGTCGTGACCCGGACCGTCCCCGGGGGCACGGACTCCCGCCCCGCGGAAGTACACCGCTCCGCCGCGCTCGTAGGCGGCGCCCCGAGCGACCAGACCGGCGGCGAGGGCGATGACGTCGTCGACGTGGTCGTGGCTCCTCGGTTCGAAGGCCGGGCGGATGACGCCGAGGTCGGACGCATCGCGCTCGAACCGGTACGTCTCCTGGGCCGCCAACGAGCGCCACGTGACGCCGCGGGCCTTCGCCTCGGCGAGCAGGTGGTCGTCCACATCGGTCACGTTGCGGCAGACGTCCACGTGGGCCCCGGCGAGGTGGAGGACGCGGGCCGCCAGATCGGTCCACACGAACGTGGCGGCGTGCCCGAGATGGGTCGTGTCATAAGGGGTGATCCCGCAGACGTACACGCGAGCCGAGCCGATGACCGGGACCAGCGTGGCCCCGATGCGGAGGGCTGCTCCCACGTTCACACCGTCGGTGAGTGCCACAACCGCCATGGTGGGTGACCCCGACCCCGGCGGATAGGGTCCTTCGTCCCTTCCCGCGGAGACCCGAGGCGCCGACCCGGGGTCGAGGGAATAGGAGTGACCGATCGACGTTGTGCCTCCTGTACCCCCCTGGGTACGAGATCCTGGTCGTGCCCGCCGGGCACCGGGTAACAGGTCGT
>JAKAZC010000165.1 GCA_021826655.1 Actinomycetes bacterium
CACCCCGTGGGAGGAGGTGTCCGACGACCTGTGGTCGCTCGGCCTGGCCCCGGACACCACGGCCATGGAGCTGGCCCGGGCCGGGTTGGACCGACGCGGGGTGGTCCGGGCCGCGGCGCTGGCTGGCCGGCACGCCGGGGACCGGGTCACCGTCGGTGGCGTGGTCACCCACCGCCAGGCACCCGAGAGTGCCCACGGAGCGGTCTTCCTCAACTTGGAGGACGAGACCGGGATGGTGAACATCGTCTGCTCGCGGGGCGCCTGGATCCGGTGGAAGCCGGTCGCCCGGGCCTGCCCGGCACTGCTGGTCCGGGGCCGGGTCGAGCGGTCCGAGGGGTCGATGACGCTGGTGGCCGAGCGGTTCGAGCCGCTGTCCCTCGGCCCGGTCCCGTCCTCCCGCGACTTCCGGTGACGGACCGGCGATTCCCCATGCAGTTCCGGCGCGGATGTGCCGATGTCCCCGGTAGGGATGTGCCGCCGACACTTGACTACTCTACGTGATTAGGTAAACACTTAGGGTGGTCATCCGAGCGCTAGGAGCGATGGTGGATTCCATGGGGCAGCGTTGCATCAGCCGACGGACTGCGGACGCGGACGGGGTCCTCATCTCGGGACCCCCCGGGTCGGCACGCTTCGGACGGGGAGGTCGCAGGTCATGACCGCCACCTCCACGGGAGTCGTCAACCTCGGACTCGCCCTCCTGACCGCGGTGGTGGTGCTCGGCATCGCACTGGGCGCGGTCGACGTCGTCCGCCAGCCCGGGTGGGCGTGGCGGGCCGCCGGTGAGCCCAAACTGCTGTCGCTCACCCTCGTGCTGCTCCTCCCCGGTGTCGGACTGGCGATCTACGTGTTCGGAGCGCGGCCGAAGGTCCTCGCCGTGGCGTCCGCCGGCCGGGCCGCCAACCTCCCCTTCGAGCGGTTCGGTGACCGGGTGGCCCTGGCCACCGAGAGCACCCGGTCCATCCAGGCCCTGTACCAGCCGACCACGATCGGAAGTTTCGGCGAGCGCCGCACCGCCCGCGTCGTCCGGACGAGCGACCGCGACGTCGTCCAACCCGAGCGCACCGGCTTCTTCGAGGATCCGGACCTCGTGACCGTGGGTGAACCCACCGGGACGGTCGACCCGGTCGAACCTCCGATGCAGGCGGCGACCGCATCCGCGCAGCCCCCCATCCGCATCCCCGGCTCCCTGGGCCGCCCCTACCACCCGAAACAGCGCGCAGCGTTCGAGGGAGATGAATCGTTCGCCACCGTGGCCGCCCAGATCTTCGGTGCCACCGAGGTGCGGGACGCCGGCTCCCCGGTGCCGCCCACAGCGTCCGTCACCGCGGCGCCCGCCCGTCCGGCGTCGCCGTCGGTGGGGGCCGTACCGAACCCCCAGGCCACCGGACCGACGTTCGCTGCCACACCACCACACGGGAGCGGCCCCGGGCTCCGGCAGGCCGGCCGCGCGCCCTCCGACCGACGGGCGGCCACCCAGCTCACGGCCGCGCCCGTCGCCACCCCGGGCACGCCCGAGATCTTCCGCCCGCGTCCCGAACGGGTCGCGCCGATAGCCGCCGCCCCGACGTCGGTCGCCACGGTGGAGCGGCGCGCGACGATGGCCGCACGGTGGCTGCCCGACCCGACCGGACGACACCAGTACCGGTACTGGGATGGCGGTAGCTGGACGGAGAATGTCTACGACGCCGGGGTCGAGTCCCGGGACGCCGTCACGAACTGACGGCCCCGGCCCGACAACCGTTGCGGGGTGCCACCCGGTCAGCGCCGCGTGGCACCGAGCCGGCTGAGCCGGGCGACGAGCACCTCGACCACCAGTTCGCCGGGCAGCCCGGTGCCGCCCCGAAGCTCGAGATCGGCGTCGGCCAGCAGTTGCACCGCCCGGGCGACACCGCCGGAGCCGAGGCGGTTCGCCTGGGCGAGCGCCTTCTTGGCCGGATAGGCGCTCTTCATCCCGAGGGCCTCTGCCGCATGCTCGGCGGTCGTCACCCCGGATCCGTCGAGCCGAAGCATCTGGCGATAGTGCTTGTGGAGCAACGCGAGGATCACCAATGGGTGGGACTCCCCCGCCGAGAGCATCCGGTGGAGCACCCCGAGCGCCGGGGCGGTCCGCCCGGCGTCGATGGCGTCGGTCAGGTCCCACGGCGCCAGTGCCCCCGCCCCACCCAGGAACGGCTCGAGATCCGTCGCGGACACCAATGCCCCCCGGCCGTAGGCGGCCGCAAGTGTGTCGAGCAGCCCGGCCAGTCGGCCCATGTCGGCACCGAGGTGGGAACCGAGCCGGGCCTGGGCCGCACCGTCGAGCCGCACCGGGCCGTCCTTGAGGTGGCTGGCCAGCCACTGTGACCGGGCCTTGCCCGTGCCCACCGCGGTGTCCACGACATCGCCGGCCGCCGTCACCGCCTTGGCCAGGGTGGGGTTGACGGCCCCGCCTCCCGCCACCAGCACGAGCGCTGTGGTGGGGAGTGGGTCCCCCAGGTACGCGGCCAGTCGCTTGGCGTCGACCGCCGTCACCTGGCCGGCCTCGCGGACGACCACCACCCGCCGCTCGACCAGGAAGGGCGGCGTCGTGCACGCGTCGATCACGGCGCCGACGTCGAACTGCTCGACACCCGGGCCCCCGAATTCCTCGACCATGATCGACGGGTCACCGCCCGCCACCAGCCGCTCCACGAGGGCGTGGGCGGCCTGGGCCACGAGCGAGGGGTCGCCTCCCCGCACCAGGTAGGCGGGCAGGTGCCCGGTGGTGGTGGCCGCCGGCGGGCTCACCGGGCGGCCCCGCTGATTGCGGCCACCACGTCGCAGGCCTGCCGGTGGGCCCCCACCTCGTGGACCCGCATCACCCGGCATCCGAGGGTGGCGCCCAGCGACGTGGCCGCCAGCGACGCCTCCTGCCGCTCACCGATCCCCAGGTCCAGGACCACTCCGAGGAACGTCTTGTTGGAGGCGGACAACAACAACGGGTAGCCGAGGTCGGCGAGCCGGTCCGAGGCCCGCAGGAGCGCCAGCGACTGGGCCGCTGTCTTGCCCAGGTCGAGGCCGGCGTCGATCACGATCCGGTCGGGCGTGAGCCCGGCGGCCAGCGCCCGCTCCGCCCGGTCGGTGAGGAAGTCCAGCACCGTGGCGACCACGTCGCCGTAGACGGGATCGGGGTCGGGAATCCGTGGTCCGAGACGGATGTGGGTGGCCACGACCGTGGCTCCGTGCTCGGCGGCGGCCGCAAGGTAGTCGGGGTCGGCGAACCCGCTGATGTCGTTGCCCACGACGGCCCCGGCGCGGTACGCGGCGCGGGCCACCGCCGCGCGCCAGGTGTCCACCGACAGAGCGATGTCGAACCGTCCCGCCAGCGCCTCGATCGCCGGAATCACCCGCTCCAGCTCCTCTTCCTCTCCCACCTCGGGGCCCGGACCGGCCTTGACCCCACCCACGTCGAGGAGGTCGGCGCCCTGGTCGACGAGCAGCCCCGCCCGTCGCACCAGGTCGTCGAGAGCGAAGGTGGCACCCTTGTCGTAGAAGGAGTCGGGTGTGCGGTTGAGGATCCCCATGACGAGGGGACGGTGTTCGACGTCGAACGTCCGTGGGCCGAGTCGCAGGTTGGTGGCGCGCACGGGGGTGACGCTACCGGAGGTGGCCGGCGGCCGACCCGGGAGGGATCAGAAGAGCTGGGACGCCAACGCCTTGCGGTAACCGACGGTCCGCGGATCGTCCGGTGCGAGGGTCTCCAGCAGGTCGAGGAACTCCTGGCGGGCGTCCGGATCGTCCTTCACCCGCCCGAGGAGGCCGTCCAGCAGGGCACCGACGTCCTCCGTGGTCGCCACGTCCTCGCGGCCTGCGAGTCGGGCCTCGGCGAGCAGGCGCCGGGTCTCGGTCGTCTGGGGGATGCGCCCGAGCAGGGCCAACGCTGCCTCGGTGTCGCCTCGGGCGACGAGCAGCCCGGCCAGCCCGACGATGGCCCCTTCGTGGTCCGGCTGGAGCTCCAGCGCCTGGCGGAGCAGTCCCTCGTCGCCGGACGACGTGCCCTCGTCGGCCAGGACGTCCGCCTCGGATCGGGTCGGGGCCAGACGGTCGACGAACTCCTGGACGGCCGCCTCCGGCTGGGCGCCGATGAACTGGTCGACCACCGCACCGTCGCGGAGAGCGAAGACGGCGGGGATCGACTGGACCCGGAAGCTGGCCGAGATCGCCGGGTTCTCGTCGACGTTCACCTTCACCAGCTCGACAGCGCCACCGGTGGCCCCCACCACCCGTTCCAGGATGGGACCGAGCGTCGTGCAGGGTCCGCACCACGGTGCCCAGAGGTCGACGACCACGGGGACCTGGGACGAGCGGGCGAGGACGACTTCCTCGAAGGTGGCGTCGGTGGCGTCGGTCATCACCCACGACGATACCGGGCGACAGGCGGCGACACGTCCGGCACCGGACGACTCCGGCGATGCGGGTAGCGTCGCGGTATGGATGCCGTACCGACCGCCGAAACCACGACCGCCGGCAGCCTCGCCGGTGAGCACTCCGTCGAGGGGATCGACCGCGGCCGGGTCGGCAAGTGGTTGGCGGCCCACCTGGACGGTGCCGTCCCGCCCTTCGCCTTCGACCTGATCGCGGGCGGCCGGTCCAACCTCACGTATCGGGTCACCGACGCCGCTGGCCACACCTACGCCCTGCGTCGCCCACCGGTGAGCCACGTGCTCGCCACTGCCCACGACATGGCCCGTGAGCACACCGTCATCAGTGCGCTGCAGTCCACCGACGTCCCCGTCCCCCGGACCCTGGGACTGTGCGCCGACACGGACGTGAACGGGGCCCCCTTCTACCTGATGTCCTTCGTGGAGGGACACATCCTTCGCGACGAGGCGGCCTCTGCGCAGCTGTCCCAGCCGGTCCGGGCCCACGCTTCGGATTCGCTGGTCGAGACGCTCGCCCGGCTGCACGCCGTGGATGTGGAGGCCGTCGGTCTCGGCGACTTCGCCCGCCGCGGGGGGTACATCGCCCGCCAGCTCAAGCGGTGGCACGGGCAGTTCGAGCAGTCGAGCCTGGACGGCGTGCCGGGGCCGGCCGTCATCGACCGGGCCTGGGAGGTCCTGTCTGCCAAGATCCCCGAGCAGCAGGGGGTGGCCATCGTGCACGGCGACTACCGACTCGACAACACGGTGCTGGACGACGCCGGGAACGTCATCGCCATCCTCGACTGGGAGATATGCACGCTCGGCGACCCGCTGGCCGACCTCGGCCTGCTGCTCGTGTACTGGGCCGAGGCCGACGACGCCGGACCGGCCGTGCTGGGGGTGGCGCCGACCGCGCTTCCCGGCTTCGCCACCCGCGCCCAGCTGGTGGAGCGGTACGCGACGGCCAGTGGCCGCGACGTCACCGCCGTCCCCTACTACCAGGCCTTCGGGATCTGGAAGCTGGCGTGCATCCTGCAGGGCGTCTACGTCCGATACGCCGGTGGTGCGGCCGCCGGCGACCGCAGCGGCGTGGACCAGTTCGCCGAAGGTGTCGCCCGCCTGGGCGAGCGCGCGCTCGCAGACGTGGAGGCGCTGTGAGCCCCGCCGATGCGTCCGGCCTCTTCGCCTTCGAGCCCGGCTGGGGCGAGCCCGGCGGCATCCGGGTCGACCGGCCGGTGCTGGTCGTCTGCCTCGAGGGTTGGGTCGACGCGGGCATGGGCGCGTCGGGAGCCATCACCCACCTGCTGACCGGGTCGCCGACGGCCACGGTCGCAACGTTCGACACCGAACCGCTCATCGACCAGCGGGCCCGTCGACCCATCGCCCGGCTCGAGGACGGGGTCACCACGGAGCTGACCTGGCCCACCATCCGGATCCTGGCCGGGAAGGACAGGGTGGGCGCCGACCTGCTCTACCTCACCGGACCCGAGCCCGACTTCGGCTGGAGGAGCTTCATCGAGGCCGTCGTCGGGATCACCACCCGGCTCGGTGTCCGGACCGTCGTGGGCCTCGGTGCCTTTCCGGCCCCCACCCCGCACACCCGCCCGGTGCGCCTGGCCTCGACCGTGCCACCGCAGTCGGCCGACCTGGCCGGCCGGATCGGCACCGTGCACGGCACGCTCGAGGTCCCGGCCGGGGTCCAGGCCGCGCTCGAGGTGGCGCTCGGTGCCGTTGGCATCCCGGTCATCGGACTGTGGGCGCGGGTGCCCCACTACGTGTCGGCCATGCCCTACCCCGAGTCCAGCGCCGCGCTCATCGAGGGGCTGTGCGCGGTGACCGGCACGGTCCTCGACACCGTCGAGCTCCGGACCGCCGGAGAGGCGTCCCGGATCCAGGTGGACGAGCTGATCGGCGCCAACCCGGACCACCTCGAGATGGTCCGGCGCCTCGAAGCGGCCATCGACTCCGAGGAGGGCACGCCCCTCGGGTTCGCCTCGGAAT
>JAKAZC010000166.1 GCA_021826655.1 Actinomycetes bacterium
GTCGGTCGATGGTTCCGTACCGTCGATGGCGGCGCGGGCACGGCAGGCACGGGCCGAGATCGCCCGGCTGCAGGCGTCGGTCACGGCGGTGGCCGACTGCCCGGTCCCGGTGATCGCCGCCGTCCACGGCTGGTGCATCGGCGGTGGGGTGGACCTGATCGCCGCATGTGACATCCGCATGGCCAGTGCGGATGCACGGTTCTCGGTGCGCGAGGCCAAGATCGCCATCGTCGCCGACGTGGGCAGCCTCCAGCGCCTCCCCGCCATCATCGGCAAGGGGCACGTGGCCGAGCTCGCCTTCACCGGCAAGGACATCACCGCGGCACGGGCAGCGGACATCGGACTGGTCAACCACGTGAGTGCCGACGCCGGGGCCGTGCTGGCCGAATCCCGGGCCATGGCCGCCGAGATCGCCACCAACTCGCCACTGGCCGTCCAGGGCACCAAGGCCGTGCTGACCGCTTGCGAGGACCGCTCCGTGGCCCAGGGCCTCGAGTATGTGGCCACGTGGAACGCGGCCTTCCTGGCTTCGGACGACCTGGCGGAGGCCATGGCCGCCTTCGTGGAGAAGCGCCCGGCCACCTTCACCGGGAACTAGCGCGCTCCGACCCCGTGGGCGCCGACCCGAACCGGTCCCTCAGCGCTTGCGACGCCACCACTTCCGGCCGCTCCGTTCGTCCTCCTTGCGCACCTCGGCCAGGACGTCGGGGGCGACGGCGTTGACGATGTCCTCGGCCTGGTCCAGCAGGCTCGCCGCGTCGTCACCGGGTACGTCGGGCATCGGCTCGAGCGCCGGCTCCACGAGCGATCCGTGGGACCATCCGACGTCGGCGAGCCGGGGTGCGTAGGACGGGCAGTCGTCCGGGCACTTCCACGGTGCCTCGGGCGCCAGGTCGAGCACGCAGAAGCGGGCGACCTCCCCCGAGTCGTAGGTCCGGCTCTGGAAGTGCTTGCACTCTTCTCGCATCGGCATGGGGGCTCCCTCGTCGTCTCCACGTCCATTGTGGTCGGTCCCGGGACGCCGGCCGACGCGTCCTGGTCGCCAGTCAGCCGATCGAGCCCTCCATCTGGAGCTCGATCAACCGGCTCCACTCGACGGCGTACTCCATCGGCAGCGTACGGGTGATCGGCTCGATGAACCCGTTCACGATCATGCCCATGGCCTGTATCTCGGACAGGCCGCGGCTCATCAGGTAGAAGAGCTGGTCGTCACCGACCTTGGAGACCGTCGCCTCGTGGCCGATGCGGGCGTCCCGTTCCCCGACCTCCATGTACGGCTTCGTCTCCGAGACCGAGATGTCGTCGAGCAGGAGCGCGTCGCACCGGACGAAACTCTTGGCGTTCTTGGCACCCTCGTCCACGTGCACCAGCCCCCGATAGGTGGTGATGCCCGCGTCCTTCGAGATGGACTTGGAGACGATGGTCGAGGTGGTCTCGGGGGCGGCGTGGACCATCTTCGCCCCGGCGTCCTGATGTTGGCCGGCGCCGGCATAGGCGACCGAGAGCACCTCGCCCGAGGCCTTCGGGCCCATCAGGTAGACGCTCGGGTACTTCATCGTGAGGCGGGAGCCGATGTTGCCGTCGATCCACTCGACGTGGGCCTCGGCCTCCGCCCGCGCCCGCTTGGTCACCAGGTTGTAGACGTTGTTCGACCAGTTCTGGATCGTGGTGTACGTGATCCGCGAGCCCTCGAGGGCGACGAGCTCCACCACTGCTGAGTGCAGGGAATCGGTCGTGTAGACCGGTGCCGAGCAACCCTCGATGTAGTGCACCTGGGCACCGACGTCGGCGATGATCAGCGTCCGCTCGAATTGGCCCATGTTCTCGGCGTTGATCCGGAAGTACGCCTGGAGGGGCTGGTCCACGACCACGCCGGGGGGTACGTAGATGAACGAGCCACCCGACCACACCGCCGAGTTCAGGGCGGCGAACTTGTTGTCGTTGGGCGGGATGATCGTCCCGAAGTACTTCCGGACCAGGTCGGGGTGCTCGCGCACGGCCGTGTCCATGTCGCAGAAGATGATGCCCAGGGCCTCGAGGTCCTCACGGTTGCGGTGGAACACCACCTCGGACTCGTACTGGGCGGTGACGCCGGCGAGGTACTTCCGCTCCGCCTCCGGGATCCCCAACTTCTCATAGGTGTTCTTGATGGCGTCGGGGAGGTCGTTCCAGTCCTCCACCTGACCCGACGTGGGCTTGATGTAGTAGTAGATGTCGTCGAAGTCCAGGTCGGGCATGTTCACGGCGAACCACTCGGCCATCGGTCGCCGTTCGAAGCGCTCGAGCGCCCGCAGGCGGAAGTCCCGCATCCACTCGGGCTCCTTCTTCATGGCCGACATCTCGCGCACGATCGCCTCCGACAGCCCCTTCTTGGGCTTGAAGACGTAGTCCTCTTCGTCGGACCACCCCAGTTTGTACTTCCCGAGGTCGAGGTCGGTGGCCGTCATGCGCACTCCTGGTCGGTGGGAGGGGGTGTAATTTCCCCTATCCAGATAGTAACAACTCCGGTCCGGGTCCCGCACGCCCCCCCCGGGCCACCGTGCCATTGTGTCCGGATGGCCGACGACCCGCGCCCGGATACTCCAGACGGCTCACCCGTCCCTCCCCTCCCCGAACGCCGTCCGGTCACGCTGGAGGCTCATGGCGACGTGCGCACCGACGCCTGGTATTGGCTGCGGGACAAGGACGACCCTGCCGTCCTCGCCCACCTAGAGGCCGAGAACGCCTACACATCGGCGGTGATGGCCCCCACCACGGCCCTCCAGGAGTCGCTGTACGCCGAGATGGTCGCCCGCATCCAGGAGACCGACCTGTCGGTACCCGTCCGCAAGGGCCCCTGGCGGTACTACAGCCGGTCGGTCGAGGGCAGCAGTTACGGCATCCACTGTCGGCGGCGGGCCGACGGCGGGTCTCCGGGCACCGACGGTGACGAGCAGGTCCTCCTGGACGAGAACACACTGGCCGAGGGCCACGACTACTTCGCCCTCGGCAACTTCGCCGTGAGCCCCGACCACGGGTGGCTCGTCTACTCGACCGACACCTCCGGCGGCGAGCGCTTCACCATGCGCTTCCGGGATCTCGGGACGGGCACCGAGTCCGGTGAGTCGATCGAGGACACCTCCTACGGGACGGCCTGGGCCAACGACAACTCGACGGTCTTCTACGTGCGCGTCGACGAGTCGATGCGGCCCTTCCAACTGTGGCGTCACCGGGTCGGGTCGGACCCGGCGGCGGACGTACTCCTGGTCGAGGAGCCCGACAACCACTTCTACCTTGGTGTGGGTCGGACGAAGGACGACCGGTTCGTCCTGTGCGGGCTCGACTCGAAGGTGACCTCGGAGGTCCTGACGCTGGACGCCGACGATCCGACCGGCGCGTTCTCCGTCCTGGAGCCCCGCCGCCACGGGATCGAGTACAGCGTCGACCACGACCGGGGCGATCCCGTCACCGGGCGGACGCCCCGATTCCTCATCGTCACCAACGACGACGCCGAGGACTTCCGGCTCGTGTCGGCGCCCGACGACGCTCCCGGCCGGGCCAACTGGACCGAGGTCGTCGGCGCCCGCCCCGGGGTCCGCCTCGACGCGGTCGACCCGTTCGCCGACCACCTCGCCGTCTACGAGCGCGAAGGGGGCGAGACCCGCATCCGGGTGGTCGAGCACACCACCGGCGTCACCACCCCGGTGGACCAGCCGGAGTCGCCGTCGACCGTGTGGGGCGAGTCCAACCCCGAGTACGACTCGACGGTACTGCGCTACGGCTACACCTCCCTCGCCACCCCGCGCTCGGTCTACGACCTCGACATGGTCGACGGGAGCTCGACCCTCCTGAAGCGCCAGCCGGTGCTCGGCGAATTCGACCCCGGGCGCTACCGGACGGCCCGCCAGTGGGCCACGGCGCCCGATGGTACCCGGGTGCCCGTCTCGATCGTCTACCGACCGGACCTCGTCGGCGAGCCCGGCACCCGAGCGAGCACTCCGGCCCGCCGGGCACCGTGCCTGCTCTACGGCTACGGCTCCTACGAGGCGTCGGTGGACCCAGCATTCTCGATCCTCCGCCTGAGCCTCCTCGATCGCGGCTTCGTGTTCGCCATCGCCCACGTGCGGGGCGGCGGCGAGCTCGGCCGACACTGGTACGAGGACGGCAAGCTCGCCGCCAAGCCCCACACGTTCTCCGACTTCGTGGCGTGCGCCCGCCACCTGGTGGCCGGCGGGTGGACCTCGCCGGACCGCCTGGTGGCCCGGGGAGGCAGCGCCGGCGGGCTCCTGATGGGAGCGGTAGCCAACCTGGCCCCCGACCTCTTCCGGGCCATCGTGGCCGAGGTGCCCTTCGTCGACTGCCTCACGACGATCCTCGACGAGACGCTCCCGCTCACCGTCCTCGAATGGGAGGAGTGGGGGAACCCGGTGGAGGACCCCGCCATCTATGCCGTCATGAAGTCGTATTCGCCCTACGACAACGTGGCCGCGTCCGACGCCGCGGGGCGCCCGGTGCGCTACCCGGACGTCCTGGCCACGGCCGGCCTCTCCGACCCCCGGGTCGGCTTCTGGGAGCCGGCCAAGTGGGTGGCCAGGCTGCGCGAGGCCAACCCGGCGAACCGAGCCCTCCTGAAGACCGAGATGGGGGCGGGACACGGCGGGCCGTCGGGCCGCTACGACGCCTGGAGGGACGAGGCGTTCGTCTACGCCTTCATTCTCGACGCCCTCGGCATGTCCGACGTCCCGTGCGCACCCCGCCCGGAGTCGCCCGCCCGGTGACCGCGGCGGGTTCGGCGTCGTCCGCGGTGGACCGACCGGTGACTCAGCCTGCGTTCGACGTGGTCGTGGTCGATGCCGCCGTCGCGGACCCCGTGGTCGTGGTGGTGGTCGACCCGGCCGCAGCGGCCGCTGCGGCCGCTGCGGCCGACGGCGTGAAGGTCGCGGTGAAGGGCGTGCGGAGCGGAGTCGGCAGCACCACCGGGATCGTGTCGACCGCCAGGGTCAGGGTGGGCGTGCCGAATTGCACCGTGGTCGTGCCCGACACCTGGATGTTCTGGACCGTCCCGGCCGAAAGCTCCCCCGCCCACACCGTCTTACCGGTGGCCGCAGCGTCAACCTGCACCCAGCAGGGTCCCGTACCCGTCGCGGTGATCTGGAACGACCCCTGGGGAACGGTGAAGGTGGCCGACGTGCCGGTCGACGACGACGTCGTCGCCACGAGCTGGGTCGGAAGCGTGGTCGGGGTCGGTCGAGTGGAGGGGGTGGGTCGGGCCTTGGTCGTCGGGGGCGTGGATCGACCCGGGGCGACGGCCGGGACGACGGTCGTCGACGCACGTGAGGTGGTGCGGGCCTTGTGGCTCCCGAGTAGGGCGAGAGCGGCGAACACCCCGACGACGAGGACCGCCACGGCGATCCCGGCACCGCCGCGTCGGCGATGGTTCATGGAGTCGAGGGCCATCCGCTGGGCCCGATCGGTGCGTGCCGAGGGGAGCCCGTCTCCGGACCCCGTGCGGGGCCGGTCGCGGGGACGGGCATCGTCGAAGACGATGGGGGCGTCCGGGTCGGGGAATTCGTCGGTCCCCCGCACGGGTACCGGGGGCACGGCACGCCCCGTCAGCCCGCCAGGGGTCACCTGACGGGCGATCGGCCGCACCGTCGGCGGTCCGATGCGTTCCGACAGGTGCTCGAGGGTACCGAGCGCGTGGTTGTAACTGCGGACCGAGTGCACGTCGCCGCCCCGGGGTCGGCGGACGAGGGCGACCGCCACGGCCACCACGACCACCAGCACCAGCACGAACGCGACGGCCCACATCCGGTCTATTCAACCCCGAATCCGGGGGGGGTCGCTGGGCGACCTGGTCCGGACCGGTGCGCCGACGAGGACTCCTGGTCGCGTCGTACCTGGTCGCGCCCTTAGATCGCCGTGACAGCCGTCATACCGCCGTCCACCGTCAGATGGGCACCCGTGACGAACGAGGCCTCGGAGGACAGCAGGAAGCGGATGGGTCGGGCGATCTCGTCGGGGGTCGAGATCCGCTGCAGCGGCGTCCGCGACTCGAGCTGCTCGCGGAATCCGGGGATGACGAAGGCCGGCTCGAGCATCGGCGTGGCCACGGCCCCGGGGCATACGGCGTTGACCCGGAACCCTTCGGTGGCGAAGCGCTGGGCCAGCGACCGCATCAGACCCAGCACCCCTCCCTTCGACGCGCAATAGGCGGTCAACACCGAACTCCCGAAGAGCCCTTCGATGGACGAGATCAGCACCACCGACGATCCGGGCCCGGCGGTGCGGAAGGGGTCCAGCAGGTTGCGGCAGATGATCGCGGCCGCCCGCACGTTGACATTGAGGGTGTCGTCCCACACGGCGTCATCGAGGTCGTCGACCAGTGACG
>JAKAZC010000167.1 GCA_021826655.1 Actinomycetes bacterium
CAGCACTTCTGGTGCGTTACGCGAGTGGAGGTGGCGGGAATCGAACCCGCGTCCTCCGGCTTCTCAATGGGTCTTCTCCGAGCGCAGCCGGTGGAGGATTGTCGGGGGCGACGCCTGCACCGGCATCGATGTCACCCCGTATCCGACGTAGATGTCCCTGGCGGCCCGTCGGCAGGACCGCTCAGGTGAGCCCTTCTAGATGTCGCCCGGACCCGGCCCGAAGGGCTGAGACCGGCCGGACGTCGCTGTTCTTAGGCAGCGAGCCGGAGCTGAGGCTCGGCGTTTGTTTTGGTTTCCGGCTCTTTAACGTGGCTCCGGAGACCACGGCTCGCTTCTCCCACATCGACGACCGGAGTCGAAGCCTGTCACCCCCTCGGGTCCTGGACATCTGCCTCGGAGCGGGTGCTCCTCGGGCGGCCGTCCCAGGTCACGGTCCGCCTGACCATCGTACCGCTCCCGCCCCGGTCTCCGGCCGGTGTTCGTGCCGATCCGGTGCCGATCCGGTGCCGATCCGACCAACCGGCCGGCCGGAGACCGGCGTGCTGCGGGTCACCTCCGGTGTCGCATGGCCTCCCTGGTCTCGCGGGCGGCCTCACGCCCGGCGTCCCGCGCGGCGATGGCGTGGCGCTTGTCGTAGGCCCGGCGTCCCTTGGCCAGGGCCAGCTCCACCTTGGCCCGCCCGTCCTTGAAGTAGATCGACAGCGGCACCAGGGTCAGGGACTGCTGCTGGACCCGCCCCATCCACTCGTCGATCTGGCGCCGGTGGAGGAGGAGCTTGCGCTTCCGGTCGGGGTCGTGGGCCCCGAACCCGACCGCCTGGGCGTAGGGGGGGATGTGCACCCCGAAGAGCCACATCTCCCCGTCGGCTACCCGCGCGTACGCGTCCTGCAGGGAGATCCGCCCGGCACGGAGCGACTTCACCTCCGAGCCCTGGAGGGCCATGCCGCACTCGACCGTCTCGAGGATGTCGTAGTCGTGACGGGCGCGCCGGTTGGAGGCGACGACCCGGTTCGAGTCGCGCCCGGCCGCCCCTCCCGTGCCCGTGCGTGACGCGGTGCGCTTCCCTCCTGCCATTCCCGACGACGCTACCCGCCCCAGGGTCGGCGGGATCCCCCGTCCGGTCCGCGTGCAGCGGCCGCCGGCCCGCCTAACGTTGGCACTGCCATGCTCACGCTGCCCCGGGACCTCCTCGACCGCATGATCGCCCACTGCCTGGCCGGCTACCCCGACGAGGCCTGTGGCCTCCTCGGCGGCGACCCGGCCACCGGCGAGGCGACCTCGCTCCACCCCACCCGGAACGCGGCGGCGTCGGCCAAGCTCTACACGGTCGATCCCCGGGACCACCTGCGGGCCGATCGTGCCGTGGAGGCGTCCGGCTACTCGATCATCGGGGTGTTCCACTCCCACACCCACACCGACCCCTATCCGTCGCCCACCGACGTCGACCAGGCCCCCGACCCCGAGTGGCACTACGTGATCGTGTCCCTGCGCGACACGGCCCCCATGACCCGCAGCTACCGGATCCGCAACGGGCGGATCGACGAGGAACCGATCGCGGTGACCGACCGGTAGAATCTGACCTACAGAGTCAACTTTCGCCGCTGGACGGCGGCCGGGACCGGAGGGCACTCGCACCGGGACCTGGCGCCGGGCCAGAACCGAACCAGGAGGATCCAGCAGTGCCAGTGGACGTGCACCTTCCGACGGTCCTTCGCAGCCAGGCAGGCGGTGCCCGCACCGTCTCGGTCGAGGGTGCCACCATCGGCCAGGTCCTCCACACCCTGGTGGAGACGTACCCGGGCCTGGCCGGCCAGGTCCTCACCGACGAGGGCACCCTGCACCGGTTCGTGAACGTCTACCTGAACGACGACGACGTCCGGTACCTGAACTCGCTCGACACCCCGGTGGGGGAGTCGGACGAGATCTCCATCCTCCCTGCGGTGGCCGGCGGGGCGGACTGAGCCGGCGAGCCGGGGACGCAGGGGCGACGGCAGTGGCCATCTACCGCTCGGTGCTCGACCTCATCGGCAACACGCCGATGGTGGACGTGTCCGCCCTCAGCCCCAACCCCGACGTCCGCATCGCCGTCAAGCTCGAGGGCCAGAACCCGGGCGGGTCGATCAAGGACCGCATCGCCCTCTCCATCATCGAGGCGGCGGAGAAGGACGGGCTCCTCGAGCCGGGGGCCGAGCTCATCGAGCCCTCCTCGGGCAACACCGGGATCGGCATGGCCCTGGTCGCCCGCCTGAAGGGCTACCACCTGCGGGTCGTCCTGCCCGCCAACGTCTCGCCCGAACGCCGGCAGCTCCTCGACGTGTGGGGGGCCGAGATCATCGAGTCGCCCGGTTCCGAGGGCTCCAACGGCGCCGTGCGCCTGGCCCGCACGCTGGCCGCCGAGCATCCGGAGTGGGTCTTCCTCTACCAGTACGCCAACCCGGCCAACCCCCGTGCCCACTACGAGGGCACCGGCCCGGAGATCCTCCGCGACTGCCCCGACGTCACCCACTTCGTCGCCGGTCTGGGCACGTCGGGAACCCTGCTCGGCGTGGGCCGGTACCTGAAGGAGCACAACCCCGACGTCCAGGTGTGGGCGGTCGAGCCGCCCACCGGTGAGATGGTCGACGGCCTGCGCAACCTGGACGACGGCTACATCCCGCCCATCTTCGAGGAACAGGGCGGCGCCGAGCTCCTCGACCGCAAGACGATCGTGAAGCCCCGCCAGTCCATCGAATGGACCCGGCGCCTGGCCGAGGTGGGGATCTTCGCCGGCATCTCGACGGGGGCGGCCATGGCCGGGGCGGCCAAGTGCGCCGAGACCATCGAGCGGGGGAGCATCGTCGTCATCTCGCCCGACGGCGGGTGGAAGTACCTCTCCACCGGGGCGTGGACCGACGACCTCGACGTGGTCGAGGCCCGGGCCCGGGCCACCATCTACTTCTGATCCGGACCCCGGCCCTCTCGGCCCAGCTCCCTTGCCCCGCTCGGGGCGACCCGTCCCGTGCTCGGCGGCCGCCCGCCTGGTTCCGCTCCGACCGGTCCCGGCCACCGGCCCGTGCCTCCCGGCGCCGGCGCCTACCCTGTCCCGGTGACCGATCCCACCCCTGGGGCGACAGCACCCGAGCGCGGCCGCGTCGTCGTGCTCGGCTGCGACGGCAGCTGGCCCGGTCCGGGTGGGGCGTGCAGCGGCTACCTGGTGAGCTCGGGTGGGACCGCCCTGTGGCTCGACGCGGGCACGGGCACCTTCGCCGCCCTCCAGCTGGCGATGGATCCGGCCACCCTCGACGCCCTGGTCGTGAGCCACGTCCACCGGGACCACTGGAGTGACCTGGCCGACTACGTGACCTGGGCCCGCCATTCGGGTCGTGGCCCGGCCCGGGCGCTGCGCGTGTTCGGGCCGGCAGGCCTGGCCGGCTCGAGTGGCCTGGCCGAGGTGCCCGAGCTCGACTGGCAGGTGGTCGCCGACGGCGACCGGGTGGAAGTCGGCGGCCTCCGGCTCGGGTTCTCGCGGACCGACCACGGCCCCGAGACGCTCGCCCTCCGGATCGACGACGGCGCTCGCACGCTCGGCTACTCTGCCGACACCGGACCGGGCTGGCACCCACGGTCCCTCGGCCCGCTCGACCTCTTCGTCTGCGAGGCGACGTTCACGAGTGAGCACGAGGGCACCGCCGGCCACCTCAGCGGTCGCCAGGCCGGGGCGCTGGCTGCGGAGGCCGGGGTGGGGACCCTGGCCGTCACCCACCGGTGGCCGACGATCGACGCCGGCGCAGTGGCCGACGAGGCGGCGGCGGCCTTCGGGCGAGCGGTGGTCCAGCTGGCGCCGGGGACGGTGCTCGCATGGTGACCCCGTGTGGCGCGGCCAGGGGCGGCAGTACAGCAGGGCGGCAGCACCGGCACCACAGCGGGGCGGCACCGGTTCGGGCCGGCCACCAGCTTGACGACGGCCACGACGGCCACGACCACGAGGAGCGAGGATGAGCGAGATGACCAGCGAGACGACGCCGGGCGCCGGTGCCCGGGGGGATGGCCGCCAGCCGGACGAGCTCCGGCCCGCCGGCTTCCAGCGGGACTTCACCGAGTTCGCTGCCGGCTCCGTGCTGGTCTCCATGGGGCGGACCCGGGTCCTGTGCACCGCCTCGGTCGAGGACCGGGTGCCACCGTGGATGCGGGGCTCGGGCAAGGGTTGGGTGACGGCTGAGTACTCGCTGCTGCCCGGCTCGACCGGTGAGCGGGTGGCCCGCGAGGCGGCCAAGGGTCGTCAGTCCGGCCGCACCCAGGAGATCCAGCGCCTCATCGGCCGATCGCTGCGCTCGGTGTGCGACATGGTGGCCCTGGGGGAGCTGCAGATCGTGGTCGACTGCGACGTCCTCCAGGCCGACGGCGGCACGCGCACCGCGTCCATCTGCGGTGCGTATGTCGCTCTCCACGATGCCTGCAGCCGCCTGGTGCACCAGGGGACGATCTCTGCCCACCCGCTGACCGAGCCGGTGGCAGCGGTCTCCGTCGGGGTGGTGGACGGCGTGTGCATGCTCGACCTCCCCTACGAGGAGGACAGCCGGGCCGAGGTCGACATGAACGTGGTCATGACGAGGGGTGGCCGCTTCGTCGAGGTCCAGGGGACGGCCGAGGGCCTTCCCTTCTCCCACGGCGAGCTCGACGCCATGCTGGAGCTGGCCGAGGCTGGGATCGGCCGGCTGGTCTCCCTCCAGGAGGAGGCGCTGGCCACCGCCCCGGCTCACCGCCCGGTGCGGGTGCCCCGGTGAGCGGATCGGCGCTCCGGCTGGTGCTGGCCAGCGCCAACCCGGACAAGTCCCGGGAGATCGCCGACATCCTGGGTGCGGAGGGGATCGAGGTCGAGGCCCGCCCGGCCGGCGTGCCCGACGTGGATGAGACGGGCGACACGTTGGAGGACAACGCCCGGCTGAAGGCGGAGGCATTGGTGCAGGCGACGGGCTCCGCCGCGGTGGCCGACGACACCGGCCTGGAGGTCGAGGCACTTGGCGGCGCCCCCGGGGTGTACTCCGCCCGCTTCGCCGGCGAGGGTGCGACCTACGCCGAGAACGTGGCCAAGCTCCTGGCCGAGCTGGACGCGGCCGGCGCCTCCGGGCCGGGGGAGCGCCGGGCGCGGTTCCGGACGGTGGCGCTGGCCGCCTTCCCCGACGGGAGGGAAGTCGTCGCCGAGGGGACGGTGGAGGGCACCATCGCGCTCGCCCCGGAGGGAGACGGCGGTTTCGGTTACGACCCGGTGTTCATCCCCGACGGCAGCGACCGGAGCTTCGCGGCCATGACGCGTGCCGAGAAGGACGCCTGCTCACACCGGGGCCGGGCCTTCCGGGCGCTCGCCAGCGCGCTGGCCGGGACGCTCGGCTCCTGATCCGTCTGATCCGTCGACCCGGCCGAACTACCGATCCGCCCGAGGGCGACCGGCCGGCGGGATGGGACCTCAGGCGTAGGGCGGGCTGACGGCGACGTCGGAGACGGCCGTGCTCATGGTGGCGGCTGACGCACTTGCGCCTCCGGCGGGCAGGTGGGTGATGTCTGCACCCTCCGAACCCTCGGCTCCGGCCGCCTCCAGGATGATCAGTCCGGCCTCCGCCAGGTCACGCAGCGTGCGCATGCCGGTCACCTGGTCGGACCCGATCGAGTCGAGCACGGTGCGGACCGAATGGCCACCGTTGCCGATGGTGGTGAGCACCTTCCACTGGTCGCCCCGGATCTGCACGTCGTCGCCAGGGGGGTTGGGGGAGAGGCGCACGATGGCGTCGAGCGGCACCACGGTGCGCAGCTCGTGCCACTCCTCGACCTGGGGGCGGACCTCGTCGAGGACGGCCGCCACCGGGACCTTGGGCTGCCCGCTCGACGAGACGAGGCCGGCGGTGAAGTAGAACCACCCCTCGGTCACGCACGCCAACTCGAAGACGGCCTGCCCGATGGTGGTCGCCGCACCGACATGGGCGTTCGAGAGCTCGCCGCCGTCGAGCCACACCCGGCCGTCGACACCGGAGCCCACCACCTGGAGCTCGCCCGTCTGACCGGTGTCGGCCAGCATCGACAGGATGTCCGACAGCGTGAAGATTCCCAGTGACCCCACCAGAGATGCTGCGGGTGCCTCCCCGGACGTCTGCATCTGACTCATCGTGGTTCCTTCCCCTTGGACGACGGCCATTCGAGGTTATGCGCCCTACGGAGGCCGGCGCCAGGGGCAATTCCGGCTGCGCGCTCCTGGATCCGGCACCGACCGTCCCCGGATCCAGTCACTGCGAGCGGCAAAGGTTGACCGCGCATAGTGAAAATAGTCACACCGATTGCGGTCGTTGTCCACCCCGACTCCGTCGGGCGCCGGTGGCGGGGTCTCGGCAC
>JAKAZC010000168.1 GCA_021826655.1 Actinomycetes bacterium
GGGTGGTGACGAAGCGGGTCCGGGAACTGGTCGAGTTCTGTCGCACCCAGGGCTACCAGCGAGACGACGTCATCCAGATCATCAGAGGGCTCCCTTGATCGAGGGGGTCACGGGCCGGAGGCCGCCGGTGGACCGAGGTCGCCCGGAAATCAGCTGGCCCATGTCTCGAGCGGGGGATACGAACCACGGTCTCGGGGCGACAATGCCCAGCCCCATGAGCTGATCGGCCAGAGTCGTGGGCTCCGCCGGGGCAGCCGGCGGCCGGGGCGCGGACGCCGTGTCCCTCGGCACGGGTGACGGGGAGAGCCCCGTCAGCCCGACGACCGGTCAGGCGCCGACCTCGCTCATGGCCACGTCGCCCACGTCGGCCAGGCCCTCCTCGGCGTCCTCGAGGAACGAGTGGTGCACCTCGGACTGACCGGAGCCCCGCATCCACGAAAAGACGGCGCCGACGAAGCAGAGCACGGCAGCCAGGCTGAAGGCCAGGCGCAGGCCCTTTCCGAAGGGCCCCGCGATCAGGTCGGGGAAGAAGCTTCGGCCGGTGAGGAACGCCCCGTGGACGCCGGGCTGTGTCAACAGGTGGGCGCCCAGCAGTTGGTGGATCGGGTTGATGCCGAGGAAGGCGGCGAAGAGACTGCCGATCGGGGACAGGTGGGAGATCGACCGGGCCGCAGCGGAGGGCACCCCCTGGGCGGTCAGGCCGCCGAAGAGTGCGTGGGGGAGGGCGCTGGCCAGCCCGAGGGTGATGATGGTGAAGAAGAAGCCGATCGAGAGCACGCTGGCCGAATTCTGGAACGTGTTGAGCATTCCGCCGCCGGCACCGCGCTGGTTGGCAGGGAGGCTGTTCATCACCGCACTGGTGTTCGGGGCGGCGAACAGGCCGAGGGAGAGCCCGACCAGGAGCAGCAGCAGGGCGAACAGCGGGTAGGGGAAGTTCATGGGAAGTGCCTGGAGACCGAGGAGGGCGAGACCGCTCCCGATCAGCCCGGCGGTGGCGAACGGCCTTGGTCCGTAGCGGTCGGCCAGCTTGCCGGCCAAGGGGCCGGAGATGAAGAACCCGACGGTGAGCGGGATCATGTAGATCCCGGCCCACAGCGGGGTCCGCTCGAAGCTGTAGCCGTGGAGAGGCAGCCAGATCCCCTGGAGCCAGATGATCAGGATGAACTGGAGGCCGCCCCGGGCGAGGGCGGCCATCAGCCCGGCCAGGTTGCCCATGGCGAACGCCCGGCTGCGAAACAGGTGGAGCTGGAACATCGGGTCGTCGACGTGGTGCTCGATGATCACGAAGCCGACCAGCACGGCTGCGCCGCCGACCAGTGTCGACAGGACGAAGGGGCTGGTCCACCCCATGGTGTGGCCGCCGTAGGGCTGGAGCCCGTAGACGATCCCGACGAGCACGGCGACGAGCCCGACGGCGAAGGCGATGTTGCCGATCCAGTCGATGCTCGCCTTGATCCGGACGCCGTTGTCGCGCAGCCGGTAGTAGGCCCATGCCGTGCTGAAGATCCCGAAGGGGACGGAGACGAGGAAGACCAGCCGCCACTCGACCGGGGCCAGGAGGCCGCCGAGGAGCAGGCCGAGGAACGAGCCACCGATAGCGGCCACGCCGTTGATCCCGAGGGCGAAGCCCCGCTCGTCGGCGGGGAAGGCGTCGGTGATGATGGCGCTCGAATTGGCGAAGATGAAGGCCCCGCCGACCCCCTGCCCGACGCGCATCACGATGATCCAGAGCGCCGCCCCCGGGCCCGACATCCAGGTGACGGACAACAGGACGGAGAAGACGGTGAAGATGGCGAAGCCCAGTGTGTACATCTTCACCCGACCGAACATGTCGCCGACGCGGCCGAAGCTCACCACCAGCACCGAGGTGACCAGCAGGAATCCCATCAGGATCCACAGGAAGTAGGAGGTGTTGCCGGGCGAGAGCGGGTTGAGTTCGATGCCCCGGAAGATGTTGGGGAGCGCGATGAGGAGGATGGACGCGTTGATGGTCACCATCAGCGTGCCGATGGTGGTGTTGGTCAGTGCGACCCACTTGTAATTCTTGGATTCGACGGCCGACGGCATGCACGCTCCTTGTGTGGACCACCTCGCGCCGGCCCTGGACGGAGACCGGAGCGACAGGCGACGGGCGGACGCAGTAGTTGTTTGTTGCTAACTAACTATACTGGTTGCCAGCGGCGGCCATGCAGGGGCCGCGTGACGGTCGTGGGGATGGAGGAGGATGACGGCGATGCACGAAGGGGGAGAGGGCATGGGTGGGGACGGTCTGGATGCGGTCGAGGAGGCGACCGGCCTACGGGTGGCCATCGTGAGGATCCAGCGCCAGCTGCGGGCGCGCTCCGGGTCGGACATCACCCCGTCCCAGGCCTCGGCGCTCGCCCGCATCGAACAGGACGGGCCGCTGCGGCTGGGGGCACTGGCCGAGCTGGAGGGGACGACGGCGGCCACCACGAGCCGTGTCATCGACAGCCTGTCGGACCGCAACCTGATCGAACGCGTGCCCGACCCGCTCGATGGTCGGGCAAGCCTCGTGCAATTGAGCCCCGAGGGTGGCGCCCTCGTGCACGAGCTGCGGACCAACTACACCGAAGCGCTGCGCAACGCGCTGTCCGAGCTGACGCCGGCGGAGCGGAAGGTCATCCGCGAGACCATTCCCGTCATGGCCAGGCTGAGCGAGTTGCTGCAGGCGTCGGAACGCGTCGAGGTCGGTTGACTCCCCGGCGTCGACGGCGGGGAGCCACCGGGGTGGTGCCGGCTCGTGCCGGGCGCACCACAGGTGCCCGGGAAGTGCCGATCCGTCGCAGTGGGGACGCTGGCGTCCGAGCGACGGCTGAGATCCGATCCGGGTGGGTGGACCGGGCGCATCGGACGCCGCACTCGCTATCGTGCGCGTATGACCCGCCACACCGACACCTGGGACGTGGTCGTCATCGGGGGCGGACCCCCCGCCGAGAACGTGGCCCGGTACGCCACCGCCGGCAGCGACCGGACCGCCGTCATCGTGGAGAAGGAGCTGGTCGGCGGCGAGTGCTCCTACTGGGCGTGCATGCCCAGCAAGGCCCTCCTGCGGCCCATCGAGGTCCTCGATGCCGCCCGGACGATGCCCGGTGTGTCCGCCGCGGTCACCGGCCAGCTCGACGCAGGTGCGGTGCTCGGCCGTCGTGACGGCTTCACCAACCACCACGACGACGGATCGCAGGTCTCCTGGTCGTCGCACCTCGGGATCGGCAGAAATTGGAGGCACTGATCGCCCAGGACCTCGGGACCCCGGCAGGAGAGACGGAGATCGTCCCGGTGCACGAGGACTCCCCCCACCCGAGGGCCGCCACGCAATCGGGTTCAGGCTGCTCCACACGATCTGACGTCACCGCACCTGCCGGCGGCCGGGCTTCCCGCGACGTCCGGCGAGGGCGGGCCCGAATCGCTCGAGCGGCCGGCGGTCAGCACGACAGACCGACGATCGCAACCGGACTCCCGATGCAGCGCGCGGTCGCCGGCACCGACGCCACCCAGGTGCCTGTCGCGCCGGCCACCGTGGCGACGGACACCCCGCGCACCACGGTGTCCCGCACGCCAAGACCCGTGACGTCTCCGATGTGGAGCGTTCCGAGGGGTGCATGTTCCGCGGCAACCGTGATGTTCGTGCACGGACGACCCTTCTCGGAATTCGGGCAGATCTCACCCGCCGCCCCCGAGGAGACGAATCCCTCGATGGTGATGTTCCGCGAGGGTGGGGTGACCCAGTACCCATCGTCGTCTGCCGTACACGGACCGGGCGTGTAGTGGTAGCCGTTCACCGTCGTACCATCGTCAATGTAGAGGGCGAGCCTCGAACCCGTTTCATGTACGTGTTCGATCGTCCCGTCCGTTTGGAAGGACCATGAGACTCCGTCATCACAGATCTGGTCACTGACGACTACGTTCTCGAGGGCATTGCCCGTGGAATAGTACGGCGCGAGTGCCGTCGCTCCGCGAGGTCCTGCGAAGTACACGGCGAAGCGCCCAGGCTGATTTCCGCTCCTGACCTCGGCGTCGCGCAGCGTCACATGGTTCGCTCCGGTCGAAAACGCGATGCCCCCGTCGTAGGTCTGGGTGTCGAGGGTGAGTGCTTCCACCACCGTGCCGTCGCCCCGGACCTGGAGCAGGTTGTGGTCCTTCACCGTCTCCGTGAGCGTGGTGGAGCCTGCGCCGGCCCCGGTGAGGACCTCCGCGGCGGGAACGACGAGCTGCGATGTCAGTCGCCACGTCCCGGCGGGTATGCACACGACGCGGCCCTCCCCCGCAACGACGGCCGCCTGGAACGCCGCGGTATTGTCGGCAGCAGCGGTGCTCGCCCCATATGCGGTGACCGAGACGGCACAAGGGCCCTCTGCCCCACCACCCGATGGCACGGTGGTGGTCACGCCGTGCGGAGGCGGGAAGTGCTTCTGGGAGGCGTGCCCAGCACCGCCCGCAGGCATCAGCCGAAGGATGACCACCACCGCGACCCCCGTGGTCACGGCGACGCCGCCCCATCGGGACAGCCGGCGACGCCGGGCCGCGTTCTGCTCAACTGGCCGGGTGTGACCCGCCCTCATTTCGGACCCGCCCATGTGCCCATCGTACGGCACCCGTGGCTCGGCACTCCCGACGTGCACGGCTGAAGGGAGCTCGGCTCCCGGCCGCCCCGGCACCCAGATGGTCGCCCGGCGTGACCGGCACGGATATCTGGGGCGGTGCGATGACGACCGAGGTGCCGTCGGCAGGTGCAACGTCTCGGCAGGTCCACCGGTGCACGCCTGGCGACGCCCTGTACCGAAGGATGAACGCGACGCGCGTCGACGGAGGAGGGGCGACGGAGGGGCCGCACCGCCCGCCCCCCCGGTAGGTCCCGCTCGTCGTCGCAGCGGTGGGGACGTCGCCGTGGACCAGCCGGAGCCCCACCCGACCGCGGCCGGGGAGCCGGGTGTCGGCTCGGACCCGGCGTCCCCCCGGACCTGCTCGGTACACTGCCTCGCTGAGGTCGGGACCGCTGACGGCCCGACGACGAGAGGACAGGGGACACGCCATGACGGAACGACTCGACGGGACGGTGGCACTGGTGACCGGTGCCTCCAGCGGGATCGGCCACGCCACGGCCGTCGCACTGGCGGAGGCAGGCGCATCGGTGGCGGTGGCCGCCCGCCGACGGGACCGGCTGGAGTCGCTGGCCGAGCGCATCGGAGGTGACGTCCTCGTCCTCGAGACCGACGTGACCGACGAGGCCCAGGCCCGCTCGATGGTGGCGCGGACCGTCGACCACTTCGGACGGCTCGACACGCTGGTGAACAACGCCGGCGTGATGCTGCTCGGCCCGATCGTGGACGCCCCGGTGGAGGAGTGGCGCCGGATGGTCGAGCTCAACCTGCTCGGTCTGCTCTACGCCACCCACGCCGCCCTGCCCCACCTGCTGACGGCGGCGGAGTCCGAGCCCCGGCGGGTGGCGGACGTGGTCAACGTGAGCTCGGTGGCCGGCCGGTTCGCCCGGGCCGGGAGCGGCGTCTACAACGCCACCAAGTTCGGTGTCGGTGCCTTCTCCGAGTCGCTCCGCCAGGAGGTGACGCAGCGGCATGTACGGGTCTCGGTGGTCGAGCCCGGCGCCGTGGCCACCGAGCTCGTCAGCCACAACCGACCGGGGGTGGTCGAGGGCCTCCAGGCGATGTGGGGCCCGGTCGAGGTCCTCGAGTCCGAAGACATCGCCGACGCGGTCGCCTTCACGGTGACCCGTCCCCGGCGGACGGCGGTCAACGAGGTGCTGATCCGACCGACCGAACAGGAACGCTGAGTGACGCTGGCCGGCTATCCGCCGCCCGAGCACCTGCTCGGTGACCTGGGCATGGAGGCGGAGCTGACCACCGAGACCTCCGCCCGGGTCCGGACCCGGGTGACCCCACTGGTCTGCTCGGCCGACGGCGGTGTCCGGGTGGGCGTGCTGGCGACGCTCGTCGACATCGTGGGCGGTGCCATCGCCGCCCGGGTCCTGCGACCCGACTGGATGGCCACGGCCGACCTGGCGGTCGGGTTGATCGGCCGGCCGGCCGGACCGTGGGTGGAGGCCCGCGGCTCGGTGCTGCGCCGGGGTCGGACCACGCTGGTGATCGAGGCGCTGGTGGTGGCGGTGGACGAGGACGGCGCCGACCTGGTGGTCGACGGTCGGGCGCCCGAACCGTTGGCCTGGGCCTCGATGACGTTCGCCGTTCTCCCGGCCAAGGACGCGCGGTCGGCTCGGCAGCTGGCGACGGAGCTGCCCATGCGGTGGGCCTTCGGGGGCGGGGAGCTCGAGCTGCCGATCCTGGAGGCCCTCCCCGTCACCGTGCTGGACGCGGCCGCCGGGCGT
>JAKAZC010000169.1 GCA_021826655.1 Actinomycetes bacterium
ATGACGCAGGTGTCGGCGAAAGCCAGGGCCCGGTGGATGAACTGCTCGATCAGGATGATGGTGATCCCCGCGTCCCGCGCCTTCTGCAGGCTCTCGAACACCTGATCGACCATGAGCGGGGCGAGACCCAACGACATCTCGTCGGCGATGATGATCTGGGGATCGACCACCAAGGCTCGCGCCATGGCGAGCATCTGCTGCTCCCCCCCAGACAGGCTGGCGGCCCGTTGCCCCTGGCGCGAGCCGAGGATGGGGAACATCTCGACGGCGCGATCGATCCCCGCCTGGCGCTCGGCCCGCCCGCCGAGCTGGCGGGTGGACATCCGAAGGTTGTCGATGACCGAGAGCCCGGGGAAGATCCCGCGACCCTCGGGGATGTAGGTCAGCCCCGACCGGCGGATGCGATGCGGCGCCCAACGGGTGATCTCCTCGCCGTTGAACCGCACGTGCCCCCGCGACGCCGGCACGAGCCCCGACACGGCGCGGCCGAGGGTGCTCTTGCCGGCCCCGTTCGGTCCCAGCACGGCCATGGCGCTGCCCGGCCTCACCTCGAAGGACACCCCGAACAGGGCCTGCGAGGGACCGTACCGGACCTCGAGCCCCTCGACGACGAGCCCGGAGTTGTCGCTCATGATGCTCCCTCGTGCGTCGACGTCCGACCTTCGGCCACGTTGTCCTCGTCCCCGAGATAGGCGGCGCGGACCGCCGGATCGGTCCGGACCTGCTCGGGGGGGCCCTGGGCGATCAGCGAACCGAAGTCGAGCACGTAAATGTGGCTCGAGAGGTTCAGCACCATCGCCACGTCGTGCTCCACCAGTAGGAGCGAGACCTTCTCCTCGTCGACCGTGCGGCGCAGGGCCGCCGCGAGGCGCTCCGCCTCGTGGGCGTCGAGCCCTGCAAGGGGCTCGTCGAGGAGGATCACCGCCGGCGACGAGGCGAGGGCGCGCCCGACCTCGACGAGGCGGCTCGTCCCGAGGGGAAGGCTGTCGGCGAGCTGGTGGGCGAAATTGGTCAGCAGGAGCATGTCGAGCAGCGAGTCGACGCGCTCGGTCTCCTCTTTGTCGGGCCGCCTCAGGCTGGCCCCGGTGAGCATGTCCTTCCACAGTCGCGAGCGCGAATGCCGGACCCGGTGGGCCAGCACGAGATGCTCCCGGACCGTCAGGCCCATGAACAGCTCCGGCTGCTGGAAGGTCCGGGCCAGGCCGCGCCGGGCCCGGGCCTGCGGCGTCGCCTTGGTCACGTCCTCGCCCGCGAGATACACCCGCCCGGTGTTCGGCCGGCGCAGTCCCGACAGCACCGAGAACAGCGTGCTCTTCCCCGCCCCGTTCGGGCCGACCAGGCCCACGATCGTCCCGCTCGGGACGGCCACGTCCACGCCGGAGAGGGCCTTCAGCCCGCCGAAGCGCACCGACACGTCGGTCGCGCTGAGGAGGGGGGTGGAGGCGCCGGCCCCGGCCGCCGCATGCTTTCCCTCGGCCACGGTCATGAGGGGGCCAGGCCTGCGGCATCGGGGCCGGCCACACCGGCCGCGGCGTTCACGGTGCTCGGCTGAGGTCTGGGGGGTGGTTCGGACCGGGTCGGCGCGGACGGACCCGGTTGCGCTCCCGGTGCCGTCCCCCGGTGCGCCACCTTGGCCCAGAGCGAACGGATCTGGCGGGCCTGCATCGCCAGCGTGCCGTCGGGGAACTTGGCGACGGCGATGGCACCCAGCCCGAACAGGATCGGAGGCACGTTGCCCCAGGCCTTGGGGAGGTACACCAGGGCGACGCCCGCGAGCAGGGTGCTCGACAGCCCGGCGAACAGGGCCGCGACGTTGGAGCGGATGCCCAGGGTCACCACGGTGGCCAGCCAGACCACCCCGATGAGGGTGGCGTAGTTGGCCGACAGCGCCGCTCCCAACGACAGGGCGAGCATGGCGCCGCCGATGCCGGCCACGAAGGCGGCGAAGCCCGACACGATCAGCTTCATCTGGAGCACGCTGATGCCCAGCGTCTTGGCCCCGGGCTCGCTCCACCGCACGGCGTTGAGCGCGAGACCCGTCGTGGACCGCCGCAGGTTGACGATCAGGAGGGCGATCACGGCGAACACCGCCAGCGCCAGCCAGGCGAACACCTTCGCGCCCGACGCGAAGGTCGGTGGCGAGACGTTGATGCCGATGCCGCTGTTCTGGAAGATCTGCCGACTGAAGACCAGGTTCTCCACCAGCAAGCCGAAGGTGAGGGTGACCAGTGCGACGTAAAGGTTCCCCAGCCGGATGGTGAGGACGCCGATCAGGACCCCGAACGGCATGGCGACGAGCCCGCCCGCCACGACGGCGGCCATGACCGGCCATCCGTGGTCCACCGCCAGGATCGCCATCGTCATACCGCCCGCCCCGGCCCAGGTCGACTGGCAGAGCCAGATCATGCCCCCTTCGCCGGTGACCAAGGTGAACGACAGGTAGATGATGCCGAAGCAGACCCCCTGGCCCACCAGTCCCACCCAGAAGCCGTGCAGGATCAACGGCAACAGGCAGACGAGGGCGAAGCCGATCACCGGCGGGCGCCAGCTCAGAGCCCGCGACGCCGGCTCGTCGCTGGTGCTCGCCGCGACCTGCGCCTCGCCTTGCGGGGTGATCGCCCGGTCGAGCGCGCCGCCGACGCCCGCGGCCTCGTCGATCCCGCCGCTGCGGATCATGAAGTAGATGAGGAAGATCGCCGTCACCACGAACGGGATGCTCGGAAGCACCGCAGCGGTGAACGAGCTGCTCGGCGGGAGCCAGTACTGCACGAGCGCCCCGGCGATGCCCATCCCTAGCCCGACCAGTACGGCGACGGGGAGATTCCGCAGCTTCGCCGCGATCACCGCGGCGAAGGCGGCCACCATCAGCAGCGTGAAGTCACCGGGGTCGAGCCCGATGATTGGTGCGGAGAGCACTCCGGTCAGGCCGGCGAGCCCGACGCTCGCCGCCCACACCCCGACCGACACCGCCCCGGGGTTGGTCCCCGACAGCGAGGTCATCGCCGGGGAGTCCACCATCGCCCGGACCCGGAGGCCGATGTCGGTATAGCGGAGGACCACCGCACCGACGACCACGATGAGGACCACGCTCGCGTAGACGATGATCTGGTCCATCGTCACCGGCACGCCCAGGAAGTCGAAGACCCGGACCGGCTGGGGGGCGAGACCGGGTGCCTTCAGGATGGTCTCGCTCCCGAAGATCAGCGTGCACAGCGGCGGGATCGCGACCGAGACACCGAGGGTCGCGACCACCTTCACGAGAGGTGACGAGAGGCGCAGCGCGCGGAAGAGCGCGAAGTACAAGAAGACGCCGAGGGCGGGGCCCAGCCCGAGGATCGACAGCAGTCCGGCGGGGACGATCGCCCAGTTGTGCTCGGAATTCAAGAAGTAGTAGAAGCGAGCGACCGCGAAGGCCAGCGCCCCGAAGCTGAAGTTGAGTATGCCGGCCGACAGGTAGGTGACGACCAGACCCGAGGCGGCAATGGCATAGATCCCGCCGAGGACCAACCCAGCGATCACATACTGGAGCACCGATTCCCCCCCCTTTTCCTACTCTGGTTCCAGACTTCGATCATGGTCGTCGGGTCCGAGTGCGTTCCCTCGGCCACGCCCCATCATCACCCGTCCTGACGGTCCGTGCAAAGACGGCTGCGGTCGGCTGCGAGGGGCAGCGTAGACTAGCGCGTCGCAGGGTTTCGCACGCACCAGGCCCGGAGGGTGGCTTCGATGGACAGATCGGTCCCCGCTGCGTTGCAGCGACCCGTGACGACGAGCCCGCCGCGGCCCACGCCGTCCGCCAGGCGGACGAGTCACGTCGACATGGTCCCGGGGGACCCGGGCTCCGGGCAATTGGTGCTTTCGGGGCAGGTCAGGGATCTGGTGACGTCAGCCGACGGGAGCGCCGCCATCGCGGGCGAGGCGCGGGTGCGGGCCCAGCTCGGCGCAGGGCGGACGTTGCAGGCGATCGACTCGAGCCCCTGGGTCCCCCGGCTCGGCAGCCTGCTCGGCCAGCCGGTCGCGGCCGGGTTCCGGGCCGCCCTCGAACAGGCGGTTCCCAGGGAGGAGCTGGCCGGATCCCCCCTGTGGCTGATGTTGGAGGACCTTCCGGTGGCCTCGCTGATCGCCGGCTACGCCGACCTGTACGACCGGAGCGGGGCTCCCGAGACGGACGGGCCGGACGCGGCACGTGGCGCCCGGCACCAGCGAGACATCTGCTCGGGATGGCGCACGGGCGGGACCATGCTCACGCTGATCGACCAGCGCGGTCACCTGCCGGTCCCCGTCGGGCCGGCGGCGCCCCGGCTCGAGCGGCGCGGTGACCCGTTCTCGTGGCACGAGGTGGGGAGGACCCCGCCGGGATCGATGCGCCGGCGGCGCCTCATCGACGTGAGACCGGGCGATCAGCTCGAGGTGTTCGCGATGTTCCGGGACTCCTACACGGACCCCGCGGGGATCGAGACGGTCCTGCACGAGTACACGATCGATCTCACCGTCGACCCCGGTTCGTTGGAGGTGACGAGCAGCACCGCCACGCCACGCACGCTCCCGTGGACGGAGTGCCCCTCGGCCGCCCAGAGCGCGGCGCGCATCGTCGGCCACCGCACCGACGAGCTGCACGGCCTCGTCCGGGCTCAATTCCGCGGCATCACGACCTGCACGCACCTGAACGACCTGGTCCGCTCCCTCGGGGGTGTCGGTGCCCTCGCACAGCTGCTCTGAGCCATCGCACGCCGGCGGCACCGCCCTGACGCCGGCGGCACCGCCCTGACGCCGGCGGCACCGCGGAGCGACCGGCGTCAGTCAGGGGCATCCGACTCCGGCCACGGCCACACGGCGGACGCCGAGCCGCCCTCGGGCCACTCCCGCGAAGTAGTCCTTGGTGGTCGTGCGGGCGGTGCACGTCAGGAGCGTCCGCCCGTCATGACCCCCGAGCGCGCAGGCCATCGCCCACACCCCGGTCTCCGACGGCACACGATCGAGCACCTCGCCGCCCTCCCGTACCCGCAGGAACTCGCCGCTGCGGTACGAGGCGACCCACACCGCACCCTCCGCGTCGAGGCAGATGCCGTCGGGGGTGGACCCCGGCAGCCGGGCCCAGATCCGGCGGTTCCCGAGCGAGCCGTCCGCGAGCACGTCGAACGCGGTCACGCAGCTCGCCATCGTCTCGGCGACGAGCAGGGTTCCCCCGTCGGGGGTGACGAGCAGGCCGTTGGGAAAGGCCAGCCCGCGGGCCACGGACCGGGGTGGCTCGCCCGGGGCGACCAGGAGCAGGCCGGCGTCCGGGTCCGACCGCTCCCCGTACGCGTCGAGGTACGCCCGCCCCTTCGGGTCGACGACCATGTCGTTCAGATGCGCCGCGAGGTGACGCACCGACGCCACCTCGCGCACGCCGCCGCCCACCACCGCGACGACCCGGGCGCCGTCCATCTGGGCGACCCACAGGGTCCCGTCGGGGTGGAAGCCGAGCCCGGACGGGCGGGGCATCTCGGCCACGACCGACCAGGCGCCGGCCTCGTCGACCGCCAGGACGCGGTTCCCGAGCTGGTCCGACAGCCACCAGCGCCCATCCCGCCAGCGGGGGCCCTCGGGGAACACGAGGCCCTCGATCTCGAGCTCGCCGTCGTCGATCACCGGTTCAGCCGAAGGGTAGGACGATGACCTTGCCGGTGGCCCGCCGCTCGGTCAGGGAGCGCATCGCCGCCTCGACCTCGCGGAGCGGGTAGCGGCCATCCACCAGCGGCCTGATCCGTCCCTGCGCGAACAGGGCCAGGAGCCCGTCGCGGTCCCGCGAGACGCTCGCCGGGGCGTGCTCGGAGAAGGTGCGAATCTCGAAGCCCTTGACCACCGCTCCTCAAGGCCGCCGCCTCCGCGAAGTCGACGCCGGCGGGGATGGCCAACAGGCTGGCAGCGGGCATCACCGCCCGCTGGGCGAACGCCCCGACGAAGGTCGAGCCGTGCACGCGGTCCCCGGGACTCCATCCGGTGCCCTCGTCGCCGACCGACTCGACCACGCCTGCCAGCTCGCTGCCGGGCGTGAACGGCACCGGAACCGACACCTGGTACTTGTTGGCGGCGATCAGCACGTCAGGGAAGTTCACCGACGCGGCCTCCACGCGGACCACCACGTCGCCGGAGCCGGGCGAAAGGTCCGGCAGATCCTCCACCGTCAGCTGCTCGGGTGGACCGTACCGGTTGCAACGGACCGCGAGCATCACTCAGGCCGGGTGCGGCGATGGGACCACCCGGTCCCCGTCGAACGTCAGCATCCCGCCCCGTCGCGCCCGAGCTCCGGCCTCATCGCGGTCAGTACTACACACCCGGCGTGTCGACGCGCAAACGG
>JAKAZC010000170.1 GCA_021826655.1 Actinomycetes bacterium
CAAGCACGGCTCCACCTTCGACCTGCGGACCGGCGCCCCGTGCTCGCTGCCGGCTACGAAGCCCGTGCCCGTCTACGACGTGGTCGTCGTCGGTGAGGACGTCTCGGTGGTCGTCCCGTGAGCGATTCCGAACTGGTCATCGAGGACCTGCGCGCCGGCATCCCCGGTCGGGAGATCCTGCAGGGTCTGAGCCTGAGGGTGCGTGGCGGTGAGGTGCACGCCGTGATGGGGCCGAACGGTTCGGGCAAGAGCACCCTCGCCCACGTGCTGATGGGCCGCCCGGGCTACGAGGTGCTCGGCGGGACGGTGACCCTCGACGGGGTCGACCTGCTCGCTCTCCCGACGTGGAAGCGCGCCCGCGCCGGGCTGTTCCTCGCCATGCAGCACCCGATCGAGGTGCCCGGTGTATCGCTGATCGAGTCGCTCACCGCTTCCCGACAGCTCGGGCCAGGTCCCGGAGGCGGCGTGGAGGAGCGCCTGCATGCCGAGGCCGCGCGTATCGGCTTCGACGAGCGCTTCCTCGATCGCCCGTTGAACGTCGACCTGTCCGGTGGCGAGCGCAAGCGCAACGAGACCCTGCAACTCGGTGTGCTCCGGCCCAAGTTCGCCGTACTCGATGAGATCGACTCGGGACTCGACGTGGACGCATTGGCCGACGTGGGCCGTCGGGTGCAGGAGGCGACCGGGGAATGGGGTCTCGGAGTCCTCGCCATCACCCACTTCCACCGCCTACTCGACGTGCTGGAACCCGACGTCGTCCATGTCCTGGCCGGGGGCCGGGTCGTGGCCTCCGGGGGGAGCGAGCTGGCCGAGACCGTGGACCGCACCGGGTACGCGGCGTACACCTGAGGCGGTCGTCCGGGCCGGCGGGACCGTCGGATCACCGAATCTGATGACCAGGGATTGGTAGCGTCGGGCAATGGCCCGGCGAGACCGACGCCGGGGAGGCGCGCACGGCCCTTCGCGACGTTCCGGCGATCCCGTCCCACCGGCGACCGCCGAGCCGCACGATCCCGGGCCCTCGTCCGTCGCCGGAATGCTCGCCGCCACGGGCCCGGCGGACTCGCCCGCGGGTACCGATCCGGGGGTGACACTGAACCGTAGCGGACGGCGAGCGGCGGCCTCTGCGGGAGTTCGGAAGGCGAAGCCGTCGAAGGCGAAGGCGAAGCGGATCTGGCTCGACCGGCTCCTGATCACCGGGGTGGCCCTGGTGTCGCTCGCCATCGTGGCCGTCGGCTCCGGCTACGCCTATGTGCAGTACCGCTTCGGCCAGGTGACCAAGGTGACGGTCAAGCACCTCCGATCCGCTCCGGCCGGGACTCCGTTCAACGTGCTGCTCATCGGGTCGGACTCCCGGGTCGGGATCACCGGTGCCGACCAGAAGGCCTACGGCAACACGACGTCGGCCGGCAGCCAGCGCAGCGACGTCGCCAAGGTCGTCCATGTGGTCCCCGCCACGGGGCAGGTCAGCGTGCTGTCGATCCCGCGGGACACCCTGGTCGCGGTCGCGGGAACAACCACGGAGATCGGCAGGTACAACCGGATCAACGCCACCTACAACAGCGGTCCGGATCAACTGGTCCAGACCATCGAGGCCAATTTCGGCATCCCGATCGAGCACGTGGTGCAGTTGAATTTCATCGGGTTCCAGGGGGCGGTGGACGCCATCGGCGGAGTCAACCTCGACTTCCCGTATCCGGCGAAGGACGCCTACACCGGTCTCGACGTCACAACGCCCGGCTGCCAGCACCTGAACGGAGGCTACTCACTAGCGGTCGCTCGCAGCCGCCACTACCAGTACTTCGCCAACGGCTACTGGCAGTACGACGGTACCAGCGACTTCGGGCGGATCCAACGTCAGAACGCATTCCTGAAGGCCCTCATCAACCAGGCCGAGAAGCAGTACAACCCGCTGACCCTCAACGCCTTCATCGATTCGGTGGTGCAGGGGGTGACCATCGACTCGACGTTCACCATCAGCGAGTTGGTGTCGCTGACCCAGGAGTTCCGATCGTTCGCGTCGGCCTCGCTGGCCACCGCCACGCTACCCACCTACTCCGCCAACTCCACGGAGTTCGGCTACCTCGGGTCGATCCTGTACGTCCAGCAGCCGCAGGCCGACCAGGTGATCAGCCAGTTCCTGCACGGCACCCCCCCGGTCCCGGCCACCCCGCCACCCGGTCCGTACGGGACAGTGTCGACCACGACCACCACCACCACCACCACCACCACGCCGCCAGGCTCCGCCCCCACCTACTCGACAGGTGGCAGCACGTCGTCCACGACGGCCACGGCGGCCACCACCACGATCGAGACCAGCTTCGACCCGACGCCCTGCTGACGGTGCCACCGGGTCAGGCGGATGTAGCGGCCGCCTCGTCCAGACCCTGGGCCAACGTGTTCCAACTCAGCGTGGCGCACTTGATCCGCACCGGGAACTTCACGACGCCCTGGAGCGCGGCGAGCTCGCCGAGCGCCTCGACGTCGATCGCCTCGGGCTCGGGTGCGTCGACAGTCTCGACGTCGACCCCCCCGGGCGCGACACCGGCCGGGAGGGTCGACTCGTGGATCGACATCATCCCCTTGAAGGTCGCGATCAACTCGCGCGCCGCTCCGACCGAACTCCCCTTGACCGCAGCGGACATCAGGGATGCTGACGACTGACTGATCGAACAGCCGGTGCCGGCGATCTTGATATCGGATACCACGTCGTCCTCGACATCGAGGGTCACGACGATCTCGTCGCCACAGAGCGGATTGAACCCCTCGACCCGCACGGCAGGTGGCGACTCGAGCTCGCCACGGTTCCGTGGCGAGCGATAGTGATCGAGGATGATCTCGCGGTAGAGGTCTTCGAGGCCGGGCATCAGGCCGACTTCCCTTCGTCTCGCGGGTGCACCCGCACCCGTGGTCCAGCGTACCGGGGCCCGCTCATGCGAAGAACCGTCTGGCTGCGTCGAGCGCCTCGACCATGGTGTCGATATCGTGCTCGTCGTTGTACGGGCCGAAGGAGGCACGCGCAGTGGCGTTGACGCCCAGCCGCCGCATGAGCGGCTTGGCGCAGTGGTGCCCGGCCCGGACGCACACACCGTACTCGTCGAGGATCTGGGAGATGTCGTGGGGGTGCACGTCACCCAGCGCGAACGAGATCACGCCTCCCCGGTCCTCTGTCCCGGGGGGTCCGAAGATCCGGATGCCGTCGCCGAACCGGTCGGTCAGCGCACCCAGGGCGTACCCGGTCAGCAACTGCTCGTGGGCCCGGACCGTGTCCATGCCCACAGCCCGCAGGTAGTCGACGGCGGCACCGAGGCCGACGGCCTCGGTGATCGGCGGGGTGCCGGCCTCGAACCGCCATGGGATGTCGTTCGGCGTGTAGCCGTCCTTGCGGACATCGAGGATCATCTCGCCCCCGCCGAGAAACGGGGGCAGCTCGGCCAGCAGCTCCGCGCGACCCCACAGGACGCCGATCCCGGTGGGGCCGAGCATCTTGTGGGCGCTGAACGCCAGGAAGTCGACTCCCAGCGCGGCGACGTCCGTTGGTAGGTGGGGGACGGACTGGCAGGCGTCGGCGACCACGACGGCCCCGGCGTCGTGCGCCGCAGCGGCCAGGAGGGACACGGAGTTCAGCGTGCCGAGGACATTGGACATGCAGGTCAGGCTCAGTAACTTGGCCCCGTCCAGGACGGCGTCGAGGTCGTCGAGCACGAGTCGGCCGTCGTCGTCGACGGGGAGCCAGCGGAGCTCGATGCCCCGGTCGTCGGCCAACATGTGCCACGGGACGATGTTGGCGTGGTGCTCCATCTCGGTGAGGACGACGACGTCCCCCCGGCCGAGATGGGTCCGACCCCATGCATGGGCCACCAGGTTGAGTGCCTCGGTGGCGTTCTTGGTGAAGACGATCTCGCGGCCGGGGTCGGGGGCCCCGATGAACCTCCCGACGTTCACTCTCGCCGCCTCGAATCGCCGGGTCGCCTCCTCGGCGATGGCGTAGACGCCGCGGTGGACGTTGGCGTGGGTGGTCTCGTCGTAGGCGCGCATGGCGTCGAGCACGGCCGTCGGACGCTGCGACGACGACGCCGAGTCGAGATAGGTGATGGGCTTACCGTGGATCTCGCGGGCGAGCAGCGGGAAGTCCTTGCGGAGGGTGGCGACGTCGAGCGCCGGAGTGGAGGGGTCGGCATCGGTCAGCTTCGCCATGCGTCGTAGCCTTCCGCCTCGAGCCGGGCACCGAGTTCCGGACCGCCCTCGTCGACGATCACGCCGTCGACGAGCACATGTACCCGGTCGGCATCGAGTTCCTCGAGCATGCGCTGGTAGTGGCTGATGACGAGGACGCCGAGGTCCGGACGTGCCGTGCGAACGGTGTGGACGCCCCGGGCGACGGTGCGCAGTGCGTCCACGTCGAGTCCGGAGTCCGTCTCGTCGAGGACGGCGAGCTCGGGCTCGAGCATGGCCATCTGGAGGATCTCGTTCCGTTTCTTCTCACCTCCGGAGAACCCGTCGTTGAGGTGGCGCTCGCCGAAGGACGGGTCCATCCCCAGCTTCTCCATCCACTCCATCATGAGTAGGCGCACCTCGAGCACCGAGAGGTCCATGCCGCGGCGGGCGGAGAGGGCCTGCCGGAGGAATTGGATCACCGGCACCCCGCCGATCGACTCGGGGTCCTGGAACGCGAGGAAGACGCCCGCCTTGCCGCGGACGTCGGTGGCCCACGAGGTGATGTCCTCGCCCTTGAACCGGACGGATCCGGCGGTGACCTCATAGGCGGGATTGCCGAGCAGCACGTTGGCCAGCGTCGACTTTCCCGAACCGTTGGGGCCCATGATGGCGTGGACCTTGCCCGAGTCGACTCTGAGGTCGATGCCCCGCAGTATCGGCTGGCCGTCGACCGACGCGTGGAGGTCCACGACCTGGAGGAGGGGCGGTGTCACGTCGTCGGGTGGATACGAACCGGGCACAGGGGGCACGGCCCCGAGTGTAGCCCGTCCCCGGCATTTCTCCTACGGTGATAGGGGGAATTGGGTCACGGCGTGGAGGACCCGGGCGTCGGTGCCGGTGACCAGGGAGGATTCCCGTCACCCCCCAGGTCGGCGGTACGGTACCGGGATGCCCGACCCCTGGAACTACGCCGGTCCGGTCACCCAGCTCGGCTCGGGGGCCGGTGCGGTGACCCTGGTCGACGAGTCGACGTTCGCCATCAGCGGGAGCACCGGGGACATCTCGCCCGGCGCCGCCCAAGGGTTGTTCTTCCGGGACACCCGCATCGTGTCCCGGTTCGAGGTCCTGGTGGACGGGTCCAGGGCCGAGCCCCTGGCCGCCGTCACCGCTGACCCGTTCAGCGCGACGTTCGTGGCCCGGAACCTACCGGCACCAGGTCGGGCGGACTCGACCCTCATGGTCTTCCGGAGCCGTCACGTCGGCCAGGGGATGCGCGAGCAACTGACGCTCCGGAACTTCTCCGACGAGGCATCGGCCTGTACCCTCGAGGTCCTTGTCGAGGCCGACTTCGCCGACCTGTTCGCCGTCAAGGAGGGGCGGGTCGGCACCGGGCTGAACGTCGGTGCGATCTCGTCCGAGGTGTCCAGGCGACCGTCGGACCCGGACCGGGGCGGGACCGTTCGGCGGGTCTCGCTGACCTACACCTACGAGCGGGGCGCGGTGGTCCGTGGCGTGGAGCTGCGGACCGATGGCGCGGCATCGGTCGCCCCCGGGCTCGTCACCTTCGAGGTGGTGGTCCCGGCGCGGGGCGAGTGGAGCACGTGCATCGAGGTGAGCCCCGTCATCGACGGCGCCGTGTTCGCCCCGAGGTACCAGTGCGGCCAGCCGGTCGAGCGGGCGACCCCCACGGAACGCCTGGCCGAGTGGCGCCGCCAGGTCCCCAAGGTGGAGACGGACCACCCCGTGCTGAAAGAGGTCGTGGCGCGGAGCGCGGAGGACCTCGGGGCGCTCCGGATCTTCGACCCCGACTTCCCCGAGCGAGTGGTGGTGGCGGCCGGGGCGCCGTGGTTCATGACCGTGTTCGGGCGTGATTCGCTGTTGACGGCGTGGATGGCGCTGCTGGTCGACCCCGATCTGGCGAGTGGCGTGCTCCAGACCTTGGCCAGGTTCCAGGGGGCCGAGGTCGATCCCCGGCACGAGGAGGAGCCGGGTCGCATCCTGCACGAGATGCGCTTCGGCGACGCCGCGTCGCTCTCGCTCGGCGGGGGCAGCATCTACTACGGGACGGCCGACGCCACACCGCTC
>JAKAZC010000171.1 GCA_021826655.1 Actinomycetes bacterium
GTCGACGGCGACGGGTGCTTCCAGATGACCGCCCAGGAGCTGGTGACCGCCAGCTCCGAGCGGATCCCGGTCAAGATCGCCATCCTCAACAACGCCTACCTCGGCATGGTCCGCCAGTGGCAGGAGATGTTCTACGAGGAGCGCTACTCCGAGGTCTACCTCTCGCCCGACCTGCCCGACTACGTGGGCTGGGCCGAGGCCATGGGGTGCGTGGGCATCAAGGTGGAGTCCCCCGACGACGTGGCCACGGCCATCGACAAGGCGAACTCGGTCGACGACCGCCCGGTGGTGGTCGACTTCCGCACCGACGCCTTCGAGAAGGTCTTCCCGATGGTGGCCGCGGGCGCGTCGAACGACGACATCATGGTCGACCCGTCGCTGCTGGGCGGAGCCGGGTCATGAGCGTCTACGGGACCGACAAGGCGCACCACACCCTGAGCGTGCTGGTCGAGAACAAGTCCGGGGTCCTGGCCCGGGTGGCCAGCCTGTTCAGCCGGCGCGGCTACAACATCTTCAGCCTGGCGGTCGCTCCGTCGGACGACCCCCGCCTGAGCCGGATCACCATCGTGGTCGACGTGGAGTCCGCTCCGCTCGACCAGATCATGAAGCAGCTGGACAAGCTGATCCCGGTGGTGTCGATCCGCGAGCTCGACCCGGCCCGTGCCCGCGAGCGCGAGCTGCTGCTGGCCACCGTCGACGCCGGCCCCGACACGCGTGGTGCGGTGATCCAGCTGGTCGGGGTGTTCGAGGGGAAGATCGTCGACGTGGGTCCCGGTCACCTGACCGTGATGCTGGCCGGTGCCCCCACCAAGCTCGACGACTTCGAGGACCTCATCCGCCCCTACGGCATCGTCGAGATGCAGCGGACGGGCCGGGTGGCGTTGCCTATGCTTGACCGAGCCGATCACCGGGGGCAGACCGCCACCGGTCCGGCACCCACCACAGAAAAGGCAGGTTGACCGACGATGGCCACGTTGTACTACGAGAAGGATGCGGACGCCGGACTCATCGGCAGCCGCAAGGTGGCCGTCATCGGCTACGGCTCCCAGGGCCACGCCCATGCGCTCAACCTGTCCGAGTCCGGGGTCGACGTGCGGGTCGGCCTCCGCGACGACTCGGCGTCGCGGGCCAAGGCCACCGAGGCCGGCCTGCGGGTGCTGTCGGTGGCCGAGGCCGCGGCCGAGGCCGACCTGATCATGATTCTCCTGCCCGACACCGAGCAGGCCCGGGTCTACGAGGCCGAGATCGCCCCGCACCTGAACGCGGGGGACGCCCTGTTCTTCGCCCACGGCTTCAACATCCGGTTCGACCTGATCACGCCACCGGCCGACGTCGACGTGGCCATGGTGGCCCCGAAGGGCCCGGGCCACCTGGTGCGGCGCACCTACACCGAGGGCGGCGGCGTGCCCTCGCTGGTGGCCGTGGCCCAGGACGCCACCGGCGGCGCCCACGCGCTGGCGCTCAGCTACGCGCACGGCATCGGGGGGACCCGGGCCGGGGTGCTCGACACCACGTTCGCCGAGGAGACCGAGACCGACCTGTTCGGTGAGCAGGTCGTCCTGTGCGGCGGCATGACCGCGCTGGTCCAGGCCGGCTTCGAGACGCTCGTCGACGCCGGCTACCAGCCCGAGTCGGCCTACTTCGAGTGCCTGCACGAGCTCAAGCTCATCGTCGATCTCATGTACGAGCAGGGGATCGCCGGCATGCGCTACTCGATCTCGGACACGGCCGAGTACGGCGACCTGACCCGCGGCCCCCGGGTGATCAACCAGGCGGTCAAGGACGAGATGCGGGCCATCCTCGACGAGATCCAGGACGGCCGGTTCGCCGCCGAGTGGGTGGCCGAGAACAGGAACGGCCGCCCGAACTACGAGGCGCTGAAGAAGGCCGGCCAGGAGCACCAGATCGAACGGGTCGGTGCCGAGCTGCGGGAGATGATGCCGTTCGTCAGCGCCGGCAAGCAGAAGGTGCAGGACATCTCGGGGGGCTGACCCGACGTGCCGCTCCCCCGGCCGTCGAATCTGCCGGTGTCGCCGGCCGTCCATCCGACTTCCAGCCTGGTGCCCCTACTGACGGTGACCGCTGATGCACGCCTGGTGACGTTGGTGGACATCGCCCGGGTTGCTTGGTAGAACTGCATGCGACAGGCGGTTGCTCATTCGGTGGAAGAGCGGAACATGGGGGGACAAGATGTCGGCGGAATCTGTAGCAATGGTTGGTGGGCGTGCGCGAGCGCGCACGGTGGGCCGGACCTTCCGGCTCGGCCTGGCGGCGGCGGTGCTCGGCGTGACCGGCGTGGGGGTCGCGGCGGTGGCGACGCCGGCGTACGCCGGCACCATTCCGGTGCCCACGAACGAGTTCTTCGCGTTTCCGGGGCCGACCGGATTCGCACAGGTGGCGACCGTCGGTGCCGCCAGCTCGCCGACGTCGGCCAGCCAGGGCTCCAGCTTCGTCATCGCCAACCCTGGTGGTAGCCAGGTGGTGCCGACGACCAACTCGGGTGTGCCGGTCAACTACATCAGCGGAAACGCCCAGTACTACGAGATCCCCACGGGGGCCACGTATGTCAGTGCCTCGGCCAGTGGGCCCCTGACCTGGACCGGTGGTTCGGGTGCGGGTGGGATCCCGGCTTCGGGTAGCGCGCCGCTCACCATCACCGAATGCACCGCAGCCGGACAGTCTGGCTGCACCGCCGCGAACTTCGCCGTCCAGCAGGTCGTCAACGGCGTGTACTCCGGCTTCGGTGGGCCCCCCCCGTACTACCCCTACCTCGAGGTGTCGACCGGGTCCACCAAGATCCCGGCCGGCTCGACGCTGACGCTTCCCACGGTCGACGTCACCCTGCAGGCCTCGGGTGCGGTCGGTACGGTGCTGAACTGGAGTCAGTTCGAGTTCGACACCAACGCCAACGTGACGCTGTTCGGAAGTCCGGTGACCGCTGCGGTCATCGGCTACCCGTCGGCGCTCTATACGGGGACGCTGCCGGTGACGGCACCGAACCCCAACGGAGGGCTGAACGAGCAGTTCATTCCCTACTACCCACCGCCGGTGCTGACCAGCACCACCATCGGCGCCCCGGCTCCGTACATCGCCGTGTCCAACGCCACGCCGATCAACTCGTCGGCCACCGGTGTGGTCCTCAACGTGACCGGAGCCAACTGGACGGCGTCGACCTCGGGCACCCTGGCCTTCAGCGGCTGCCCGACCGGAGCCACCTGCGCTGACACCGGCACGTTCACCACGAACGCGTCGGGTGCGGTCACCGGCACCATCACCTTCGGTGCCAACGAGCAGCTGGCCACCAGCCAGAGCCCCATCACCGTGACCATCACGGCCACGGCGGGTACGGAGTCGGCCACCACCCCGGTGACCGTCAACCCGTACCAGGCGTTCGCGTCGACGTGCTCGATCGGTAAGACGAGTGGAGCCACCTGCTCCATCAACCAGACCATCTCGGCCACGGTGACCGGCACCGCCCTCACCATCAGTGAGGTCACGACGGCTCCCAACGGCACCAACGAGGCAGTGACCCTGTCCCCGGTGACCCTGGGCCTCGGCGCCGGCACCAACAACCAGCAGTTCGACCAGTCTCAGGGTCTGCTGAACACGGTTGTGGTGAGCGATGATCGCGGCACCCTCGGTGGCTGGTCGGTGACCGGTCAGATGGGTGGCGACTTCATCAACGGCACCCCGGTGGGACCGACCGCGGACAACGTCATCCCCGCGGACTTCCTCACCTGGCAGCCTGCGGTGGCGCTGGAGACGGCAGGCACCCTGCCGGCCAACAACGCCAACACCATCGGATGCCCGGACCAGACGCCTGCGCCGACCGGATACCCGCTCTGCACGGGCCCCTCGGCACTGCCCGCTGTGGCCGGTGCCGCAGCTGGTAGTGCGGGTGTGAACGGCACGGGTGCCGGAACCGGTGGCGTCGCCACCATGCCTGCTGAGGTCACCGCCGGTCACCCGGCCGTCCTCAACAATGGTGCCGGTAGCCCCGCCGAGCTGTGCGCTACGGCGACCGGTGCCGCCCCTGGTGGTGGCGGTGGAGTGCTCTGCGAGGCAGGTCTCTCGCTGGCCATCCCGCCGTACGTGGCTGCCGGGACGTACTCGGCCACCATGAACATCGTGGTGATCGGCCTCTGAGCCGGTAGTCGGTAGGAAACGGCGAGGGCCCGGTACTCCCGGGTCCCCGCCGTCCACCTACGGGGCCAGGGCCCCGACCACGTGGGTGATGCAGGCGCACAGGGCGGCGACGTCCTCGGGGTCGATGGCCGGGAACATGGCGATGCGCAGTTGGTTCCGCCCGAGCTTGCGGTAGGGCTCGGTGTCGACGATGCCGTTGGCCCGCAGCACCTTGGCGACGAGGGCGGCGTCGATCGCCTCGTCGAGGTCGACGGTGCCGATGACGTGGCTCCGGTCCTGCGCCCGCGAGACGAACGGCGTGGCGAAGTCGGCGTTGTCGGCCCAGGTGTAGAGGATCTCCGCCGACCGGTCGCTGCGCCCCACCGAGAACTCCAGGCCGCCGTTGTCGTTGAACCACCGGACCTGGTCGTCGAAGAGGAACAGGGTGGCCAGCGCCGGGGTGTTGTAGGTCTGGTCGAGACGCGAGTTGTCCAGGGCGATGGTCAGGTCCATGGACGCCGGCACCCACCGACCGGTGGCGGCGATGGCCCCGATCCGTTCGACGGCGGCCGGCGAGAGCAGTGCCACCCACAGCCCGCCGTCGGAGCCGAAGCACTTCTGCGGGGCGAAGTAGTAGGCGTCGAACTCCGACGCGTCCACGGCGAGCCCGCCCGCGCCCGACGTGGCGTCGACGGCCACCAGGCCACCTCCGTCGGCGGGCGGGATCGCATCCTCGGGCCGCCGGATCGGCATCATCACGCCGGTCGAGGTCTCGTTGTGGGTGAGGGCGTAGAGGTCGATGTCGTCCCGTGCCACCGGGAGCGGGTGGGTGCCGACCTCGGAGGTGATCACCTCGGGGTTGCCCAGATGGGGGGCTTGGGCGGCGGCGGTGGCGAATTTGGACGAGAACTCGCCGAAGGTGAGGTGCTGGCTCTTCGACTCGATGAGCCCGAAGGTGGCGGCGTCCCAGAAGCAGGTCGTCCCGCCGTTGCCGAGGACGACCTCGTAGCCGTCGGGGAGGGAGAACAGCGAGGCCAGCCCGGACCGCAGGCTGCCCACCACCGACTTCACCGTCTTCTGGCGGTGGCTGGTGCCGAGGTAGGTCCGCGAGACGGCCGACAGGGCCTCCACGGACTGGGGGCGCACCTTGGAGGGTCCGGCTCCGAAGCGCCCGTCGACGGGCAGCAGATTGTCGGGGATGCGGATGTCAGGGGTCTCGATCACGTATGGAATCATGGCACTCATGGCCCAGCACACAGAAACAGGCAGCGCGGCGGCCACGGGCAACCGGATCTCGGCCCGGATCGCCGCCGTCTCCCCGTCCGCCACCCTGGCCGTCGACGCCAGAGCCAAGGCGCTGCAGGCCCGGGGCGAGAACGTGATCGGGTTCGGGGCCGGTGAGCCCGACTTCCCGACCCCCGACGCCGTCGTGTCCGCCGCCGAGGCGGCCTGCCGGGACCCCAGGAACCACCGCTACACCCCCACGGCGGGACTGCCCGAGCTCCGCGAGGCGATCACCGTCAAGACGCGGCGCGACTCGGGCCTCGAGGTGGCCGCCTCCCAGGTCCTGGTGACCAACGGGGGCAAGCAGGCCGTGGCCAACACCTTCGCCGTGCTGTGCGATCCGGGCGACGAGGTCCTGGTGCCGGCGCCGTACTGGACCACCTACCCCGAGTCGATCGCCCTGGCCGGCGGGCTTCCGGTGATCGTCCCGACCGACGCCGCCAGCGGGTTCCGGGTCACCGTCGACCAGCTCGAGGCGGCCCGCACGCCCCGCACCAAGGTCCTGCTCTTCGTGTCGCCCTCCAACCCGACCGGGGCCGTGTACCCGGTCGAGGCGGTGGAGGCGATCGGCCGGTGGGCCGCGTCCCACGGCATCTGGGTGGTGACCGACGAGATCTACGAGCACCTGGTGTACGGCGCCGCCGAGCACCACTCCCTGCCGGTCGTCGTGCCCGAGCTGGCCGATACCTGCGTGGTGGTGAACGGGGTGGCCAAGACCTACGCCATGACCGGGTGGCGGGTCGGGTGGATGCTCGGTCCGACCGACGTGATCGCGGCGGCCACCAACCTGCAGTCCCACGAGACCTCCAACGTGGCCAACGTGTCCCAACGG
>JAKAZC010000172.1 GCA_021826655.1 Actinomycetes bacterium
CTACGTGTTCGTGGACCGCGCCGCCTTCGAGGCCCGGGTGGCCGCACACGGCTTCTTCGAATGGGCCGAGTTCCTCGGCAACCTCTACGGGACGCCGGTGGCCGAGTCCGTCCCCGGCCGGGACGTCCTGCTGGAGATCGACCTCCAGGGTGCCCGCCAGGTGCGGCGGCTCCGCCCCGATGCCACGCTGGTCCTCCTCCTGCCACCGTCGCCGGAGGTCCAGGCCGAACGCCTCCGGGGACGGGGGGACGACGAGGCGCACATCGCCCGCCGCCTCGCCGAGGGTGCCGACGAGGAACGCCAGGGTCGGGAGCTGGCCGATTTCGTGGTGGTCAACGACACGGTGGAACAGGCCACCGCCGACGTGGCCTCTATACTGGACCACTGTCGCTCGGGGGCCCGTGGGGAACCCGGAGCGCGGCACGCTCCGGCATCCCCGCCGGCGCACACCCCCGAACCGCCCGAAGGAACGTGATGGCCCAGAACCCGATCACCCTGATGGACCCGCCGATCGAGGACCTCCTCGACAAGGTGGACTCGAAGTTCACCCTGGTGGCACTGGCGTCGCGTCGGGCCCGGCAGGTCAACAGCTACTACAACTCACTGGGGGAGGGCATCGGTGTCGTGGTGCCGCCCCAGGTGGCGTCGGCCTCGGGCAAGCCCCTGTCGATCGCCTTCGAGGAGGTGGCCGAGGGAAAGTGCACCTACTCGCGGCCCGATCCCGAGGAGATCGCCGCCGCCGAGGCCGCCGAGGCCGCGGCACTGGCGCTGATCGAGGGCGCGGTCGAGCTGGCCGTCGAGGAGGCCGTGGCCGAGGCCGTCGCGGCCGACAGGGACGGGTCCGCCGAGTGACACCCCGCCCCGGCCGCCGGGCCGGGGCCGGGCGTGCAGGAGGGGTCGCGTGGGACAGGTGACGAAGGACGGTTCCGGCGCAGCCCGGGACGGACGGCCCGTTGTCGTGCTCGGGGTGTCCGCCGGCATCGCCGCGTACAAGGCCGTCGAGGTCTGCCGTCTGCTGGTCGACGCCGGAGTGCACGTCGCACCCGTGCTGACGGAACGGGCCACCCGGTTCGTCGGGCGTGCCACCTTCGATGCACTGGCGTCCGAGCCCACCCAGACCACGGTGTTCGACGAGGTCTCGCCCATCCCCCACACCCGACTCGGACAGTCGGCCGACGTCGTCGTGGTCGCCCCGGCCACGGCCGACCTCCTGGCCCGCTACGCCGCGGGGCTGGCGGACGATCTGTTGACCACGACCCTCGTGGCCACTGCGGCACCGGTGGTCGTGTGCCCCGCGATGCACACCGAGATGTGGGAGCACCCGGCGGTCCGGGCGAACCTCGCGACGCTGCAGGCCCGAGGTGTGACGGTGGTGCCGCCCGTGGATGGCAGGTTGGCCGGTGGTGACGTCGGACCGGGTCGCATGGCCGACCCGTCCGCCATCGTCGACGCCGTACTGTCCCTGATCGGTCACCGGCGGCGCAGCGTGCCCGGTGACCTCGCCGGCCTGCGGGTCCTGGTCTCGGCCGGCGGGACGCGTGAGGCCATCGACCCGGTCAGGTTCATCACCAACCGGTCGTCGGGCAAACAGGGGCACGCCCTGGCCGACGCGGCTCTGCGCCGGGGGGCGTCTGTCGTACTGGTGACGACGAGCGGCCACCCGCGGCCGCTCGGTGCAGACGTGGTCGACGTCGAGTCGGCGGCCCAGATGGAGGAGGCTGTGCTGGCCGCCGCGGCGGACGCCGACGTGGTCGTGATGGCCGCCGCCGTGGCCGACTTCCGGCCACGGTCGGCGACCGACCTCAAGTTGCACAAGGCGGACGGCATCCCCGAGTTGGCGCTCGAGGCCACCCCCGACATCCTGGCCGAGCTGGGTCGCCGTCGCCGGCCCGGTCAGGTGCTGGTGGGATTCGCGGCGGAGACCGACCACGTCGCCGAGCGGGCGACGGCCAAACTGGTGGCCAAGGGAGTGGATCTGATGGTGGCCAACGACGTATCGGCGCCGCTGGTCGGCTTCGATCACGACACCAACGCGGTCACCGTCTTCGGGGCCGACGGGACCGTGACCTCCGTGCCGTTGTCGACCAAGGGAGCCGTGGCCGATGCCGTGCTCGACCGGATCGTCGTGCTGGTCGCCGGGACGCCGGATCGACCGGGTGCGCACCAGTCGTAGCATCGACCCACCGCGGGGGGTAGCGTGGTCCGCTCGGCCCGGAGCCACCCCGGCACCACCCGGAGCCACCCCGGCACCAGCGGTACCGACCGTCGGTGCCGCCCGGGCGCCCGACGACCAGACGACCTGCCGAACAAGGATGGAACCAGACGTGAGCAGCCGATACACCTTCACCTCGGAGTCCGTGACCGAGGGGCACCCCGACAAGATGGCCGACCAGATCTCGGACTCGGTGCTGGACGCGCTGCTGACCGACGACCCTGACTGCCGGGTCGCCTGCGAGACCCTCCTGACCACCGGCCTGGTCCTGGTGGCCGGCGAGATCACCACGAGCACCTATGTCGACATCCCGAAACTGGTGCGCCAGACCGTGCTCGACATCGGGTACGACGACGACGCATACGGCATCGACGGGAACACGTGCGGAGTCATCGTGTCGCTCGACGAGCAGTCGCCCAACATCGGCCAGGGCGTCGACAAGGCGTTCGAGGTGCGTGCAGGCACCGGAGGCGAGGACCAGTTGAACGCCCAGGGCGCAGGCGACCAGGGGATGATGTTCGGCTACGCCTGCGACGAGACCCCCGACCTCATGCCCATGCCGATCTGGCTGGCCCACCGGCTCGCTCAGCGACTGGCCCAGGTGCGCCGGGTCGGGACGCTTCCGTACCTGCGGCCCGACGGCAAGACCCAGGTCAGTGTCACCTACGAGGACGGGCGGCCGATCGCCCTCGAGACCGTGCTGATCTCGACCCAGCACGACCCGGGCATCGACCTGGAGACCCTGCTGCTTCCCGACCTCACGTCGAACGTGATCCACCCGCTGCTCCCTCCCGAACTCGACGCCACGAACCTCCGGGTGCTGGCCAACCCGACCGGGGTGTTCGAGCTCGGCGGTCCCCACGCCGACACCGGCCTCACCGGCCGCAAGATCATCGTCGACACCTACGGCGGCATGGCCCGTCACGGCGGCGGCGCCTTCTCGGGCAAGGATCCGTCCAAGGTCGACCGCTCGGCGGCCTACGCGGCGCGCTGGGTGGCCAAGAACGTGGTGGCCGCCGGTGCCGCCAGCCGGTGCGAGGTCCAGGTGGCCTACGCCATCGGCGTCGCCCGTCCCGTCTCCGTCCTGGTCGAGACGTTCGGCACCGAGCGGGTCGACCCCGCCGCCATCGCCGCCGCCGTCGACGGGGTCTTCGACCTCCGTCCGGCGGCCATCGTCCGCGATCTCGACCTGAAGCGTCCGATCTACCGGAAGACCGCCGCCTACGGCCACTTCGGCCGGGCCGAACCGGACTTCACCTGGGAGGAGACCTCCCGGGCCGACGACCTGAAGCAGGCGCTCGGGCTCTGAGCGGCACGTCCCGCCCGTCGGGCGCCGACGGTGACGGCCCCCCGACGGGCGAGGCCCGGGGCCGGATCGTCCGGGTCGTTCCCGACGTGCCGGCCATCCACCGGCGGTTCGACTACTCGGTGCCGGCGGCACTCGCCGATTCGGTCGGGGTGGGCAGCCGCGTCCGGGTGTCCCTGCACGGGCGTCGGGTGGGGGCCTGGGTGGTCGAGGACGACGTCACGTCCGATCCGGGTGTCCACCCGGTGGACCTCGCGGCGTCGAGCGGTCTCGGACCGCCCGGTCCGGTGGTCGATCTCGCCGGGTGGGCGGCGTGGCGGTGGGCCGGCCCGCAGTCGTCGTTCCTCGGCACCGCGTCACCGCCACGGGTGGTCCGGGCGCTGCCGCCGCCGGTGGTGGACGGGCCGACCCTCGTGTCACCCGGGGGTGGCTCGGTGGCACTGGTTGACCGGGCGCTGGCGGCCGGTGGCACGTCGGTGGTCCGCCTGGCCCCCGCACTGGATGCCACCCTGCTCGTCCTCGAGCTGGTCCACCGGCGCGGCCCCGACGGGATCCTGGTCGTCGCCGCCGCCCGCAGTCGTGCCGACCTACTCACCGCCCGCCTGCGTGCGGTGGGGGTCCCGGTCGCCCTGCTCCCCGAGGAGTGGGCGGCGGCCCGCTCCGGCGGGAGTGTGGTCGTCGGCACCCGGGCCGGTGCGTGGGCCCCGGTCGGGCGACTCCGGGCCGTCGTGGTGCTGGACGCCCACGACGAGGCCCACCGGGAGGAGCGCGCGCCGACGTGGTCGGCGGTGGACGTCGTGGTCGAGCGCGGCAGGCGGGACGGCGCGCCGGTGCTGCTGGTCAGCCCCTGCCCGTCCCTGGCACTGACCGACGGACGGCCGCTGATCACCACCGAACGCGCGGTCGAGCGACGGGGCTGGCCCGCTGTGGAGGTGGTCGACCGGACGGGGGACGACCCGCGGACCGGTCTGTTCGGTGTCCGGATGACCGCCGCCGCGCACGCCGAGCTCGAACGGCCGGACGGCCGGGTGGTCTGCGTGCTCCACCGCACCGGACGGGTCCGGGTCCTGGCCTGTGCGCGGTGCGGCAACCTCGCCCGGTGCACGCGGTGCGGTGGAGCGGTCGCCCAGGCGACGGAGTCCGGGTCGCTCACCTGCGGGCGGTGCGGCGAGTCCCGCCCGGCGGCGTGCGCGGTGTGCGACTCCACCCGGCTCAAGGCGCTGCGGATCGGGGTGTCCCGGGCCACCGAGGAGGTCGCCGCCCTCCTCGGCACCCCGGCCGTCGAGCTGACAGCGGAGACGGGCACGGTGGACGCGGTCGCGTCGGCGCGGCTCGTCGTAGGGACCGAGGCCGCACTGCACCGGGTGGACCGTGCCGGCCTGGTGGTCTTCCTCGACATCGATCAGCACCTGCTGGCGCCGCGGTTCGCGGCGGGCGAGGAGACGCTGGCCCTCCTGGCCCGGGCGGCACGGCTCGTCGGTACCCGGGGCGGGAGCGGCCGGGTCCTGGTGCAGACCCGCATCCCGGGGCACGAGGCCCTTGCCGCGGCCGCCGCCGCCAACCCCACGTTGCTGACCGCCGCCGAGGAGCCGGTTCGACGCCAGCTCGGACTTCCCCCCTTCGGCGCCCTCGCACTGGTGCGGGGGCCGGGGTCACCGGTCTTCGCCGAGGGGCTCCGTGAGCGCGTCGGACTCGAGGTGTCCGGCGCCGACGGCGACCGGTTCCTGGTCCGGGCCGAGGACCACCGTGTCCTGTGCGACGGCCTGGCGGGCACGGCCCGTCCCGCGGCACGGCTGCGGGTCGAGGTGGACCCGACCGACGCCTGACCGGCCGGAGACGGCCGACCCGTGGGTCGGGTCGTGGCGCCCGGGACAGTTCGGATCGTGCGTCGGGTGCCGTAGAATGGAGCTATGTCCTCCTACGTGGTCCGCACCTACGGTGACCCCGTGCTCCGTCAGGTCGCCAAGCCGATCGAGAACGTGGACGGTGCCCTGGTGACGCTGGTCGACGACATGGTGGAGACCATGTACGAGGCGGTGGGCGTCGGTCTGGCCGCACCGCAGGTCGGCGTGCAGCGTCGCCTGTTCGTCTACGAGCTCGACGACGGGCCGAAGGCCGTCGTCAACCCCGAGATCGTGGAGTCCTCCGGTGAGCTGTGGCACGACGAGGCCTGTCTGTCGATCCCGGGCCTCCGCATCGGCATCCTCCGCCCCGAGCGGGTCCTGCTGCGGGGATTCGACCTCGACGGCAACGAGCTGTCCATCGAGGCGGACGACTTCATGGGCCGGATGTTCCAGCACGAGGTCGACCACCTGAACGGCGTCCTCATGGTGGAGCGTCTCGACGACGACATGCGCAAGCAGGCACTCAAGATCCTGCGGGACCGGTCCATGGGACTCGACACCTCGGCACTCGAGGCCAAACTGGTCTCCGCCGGCAACGGGCGCGCCGTCTGACCATCGGGCCGACGGGCTCGCCCGGGTCCCGGGCCCACGGAGCAGCGCTCCCGGGCCGCTAGCGTCATCCCCGTGGCCCGACTGGTCTATCTCGGTACCCCCGACGCCGCCGTGCCGCCGTTGCGCACGCTGGTGACGGCCGGCCACGACGTGGCCCTGGTCGTCACGCGGGCGGACAAGCGCAGGGGGCGCGGCGGTGCGCTCGCCCCCAGCCCGGTCAAGGCCGCGGCGCTCGGATTCGGGTTGCCGGTCACGGACGACCTG
>JAKAZC010000173.1 GCA_021826655.1 Actinomycetes bacterium
TGTAGGAGGTGATCCCACTCCCCCCGTCGGAGGCCGGGGGCGACCAGGAGAGGGTGGCCGAGGTGTCGGTCAGCGTGGCCGACAGCGCGGTGGGGGCGGAAGGGACGGTGGGGGGGCCGGAGAGGTAGGTGAACTGGTCGGCCGGACCGGGCGCCGAGGCGCCTCCCCCTGTCGTGACGACGATGTCGACGGCCGAACCGGACGTCCCCAGTGGACTGACCGCAGTCAGTTGGGTGTCGCTCAGCACGGAGTAGGACTGAGCCGGCACACCGCCGAAGGACACCCCGGTGGCCCCGGTGAAGCCGGTGCCGTCGACGGTGACCACGGTTCCTCCGGTGCTCGGGCCCGACGGGGGACTGATCGAAGATACGGCCGGCGCGACCGTGGTCACCACGCCGTACGTGAGCAGTGCTGACGGCGCGCCCGCAACGCATGCCGAGGCCGACGTACACGACACCGAGGAGAACGCTGCGGACGCGCCCACTCCGCTCGGGGTGCCTTGCGCATTCCAGGTCGTGCCCCCGTCGGACGTGCCGAAGGCGCTTCCGTTTACCGTCCCCCCAACGGCCTCGCACGACGCGGCCGAAGCGCACGAGACGCCGGACAGCTGACCCGACGGGCTCGGGCTGGTCTGGGTCGTCCAACTCGTTCCGCCGTCGGTGGTGGCGATGATGCTGGGCGCGAAGGTAGTCGTACTTCCGACTGCCACACAGTCCGAAGCCGTGGGACACGAGACGCCGGTGAGTTGGGCTGCTCCCGTCGGTACCGTCTGTTCGGTCCAGTTGGTGCCGCCGTCGGTCGTTCCCACCGCGTACGGTGTGAATCCGGACATCGAGTAGGAGTAGCCCACCGTCTCGCAGATGGCGGCACTCGGACAGGACACCGATGCGAGGATGCCGACGCCGGCCGGGGCCGACTGGGCCGACCAGGTCGTCCCACCGTCGACGGTGTGGAGGATCTCGGCGACGTCCGACGTGCCGCTGACGCCGAATCCCACGGCAGTGCAGACGGCGGTCGACGGACACGAGATCGACGTGAGGATGAAGAACCCGCTCGGGATCGACTGCACCGTCCAGGCGGTCCCACCGTCCGCGGTGGCGATGACGATCGGGGCGCCTCCGGTCGATACACCGACCGCCTCACAGGTCGTCGTCGACGGGCAGGCGACGCCGGAGAGGTCGGCCGCCGTGCCGGGCGCCGGCTGGGGCGCCCAGGTGGTTCCGCCATCCGTCGAGGCGTAGATCGCCGCGCCTGAGCTGGCGGCACCTACGGCGGTGCAGATCGAGGCTGAGGGACACGCGACCGATTCGAGGCCACCCACTCCGAAGGGAACGGCCTGGCCCGACCACGTGGACCCACCGTCGGTGGTGCCGATGAGGTGGCCGACGGCGCTACCGGTGAGACCGCCGACCGTGCTCGCACCTGCTGCCTCGCACACAGTGGCCGACGCGCAGCTTATGGCGGTGAGGGAGGTCAACCCGCTCGGGACGGTCTGGGGGGTCCAACTGGCCCCGCCGTCGGTGGTGGCCAGTGCACCCGGTCCGATACCGACGATCGCGACGATCCCGATCACTTCGCACTGCGACGATGTGACGCACGAGACCCCGGACATCGGTCCCGCCCCGGTCGGGAGCGTCAGGGCGGCCCACGTCGATCCGGCGTCGGTCGTGGTCAACACCGTGCCGCTGAACGAGGTGGTCGAGCCGGCCGCCTCGCACACCGTCGACGCCTGCGCACACGACACGTCCGCGAGACTGCCGGTCCCACTGGGGACGGACTGAGCGGACCAGGCGGATCCACCATCGGTGGTGCCGATGATGCCACCGGTGCCCGACCCGCCGACCGAATTGGTCGACCACGTCGCCACGCAGGTCGTCGACGACGGGCAGGAGACCGAGTCGAGCGGACCGACCCCGGTCGGGACCGCCTGGGCGGTCCACGTCGATCCACCGCTACTCGTGGCGAGCACCGCACCACTGGTGGAGATGCCGTTGAAGCTCGAGCCCACCGCCGTGCACACGGTGGTCGAAGCGCACGAAACGGCGGACAGGTCGAACGACCCGCTCGGAATGCTCTGCGCCGACCAGGTGGCTCCGCCATCGGTCGTGGCGATGACGCGTCCACCGCCCACAGCCGTGCAGTCCGATGTCGACGGACACGAAATCGCGGTGAGCCCGACGACCCCGGTTCCGCCCGGAACCGACTGGGTCACCCAGGTGGTCCCACCGTCGGTGGTGGCGACCAGGACCGGAGAGAAGCCCGACGTCGTACCCATCGCCTCGCACGTCGTGGCCGACGCGCACGAGATGGAGGCCAGTCCCTCGACCAACGGCGGGAACGAGCGGGCCACCGACCAGCCGAGCGAGGTGGCCGACGCCGGGCCCGATCCCACCACGAGGGTGGCCAGTCCGGACAGTCCGAGACCCGCAGCCAGGAGCAGACGCACGCCGCGCCTCATCCGACGGGTTCCCCCGGCGCCGGCGGTGGCACCGCTCCGAACCCAGGTTCCCAGGTCCGGACGTCCGTCGCGGACCTCTGCACGCCGTCCAACCGCCATGTCGCCACCTTCCTGCTTCGCGCCGTCGAGACCGCGACCCGAAACGGCACTTCCCTCGTAGTCCGCAATTCCGAGGATGTCAACGGTCCGGGCCATGTGCGCGCGCCACGTGGCTCCACGCGCGCTCAGTGTGGCCAAGGGATGCGTCGGCGGGCGCCGTTCGGCGCGGCGGTACGCTCGTCGCACACCCCGCACACGCCGTCGCCTCCCCCGGTGGGTCGGCGCCGTTCGCAACGACCCGTCGAGGATGGACCATGGCAGCGCGCGAGGCCGGAACATCGCCATCCGAACGTCCGCCGACCCCGGCACGCCACCAGGCGCAGGGACGGGCCGCGCGGCCACCTGCCGTCTCCGTCGCCGTCGCCGGAGTCGCCGTCGTCGCCGGCTACCTCGCCCTCGGCCTGGTCGCCTACTGGCGGGTGGTGGGCACCGGTGGGACCCGCCTCTTCGGCACGACCAGCGACTCCGTCCTCGCCACCTGGTTCCTGGCCTGGGTGCCCCACGCCCTAGCCCACGGGCACGACCCCTTCTTCAGCCACGCCATGTTCGCCCCGAGCGGCATCAACCTGGCCCAGAACACCGAGGCCGCCCTGCTCGGACTGCTCACCGTCCCGATGGCCGCCGTCCTCGGCCCGATCGCACGGGCCGACGTCCTCATGGTGCTGGCCATGCCCGCGTCCGCCACCGCCGCGTTCTACGTGCTGCGCCGGTGGGACGTGTGGCGCCCGGCGGCGGCAATCGGTGGTCTGCTCTACGGGTTCTCCCCCTATATGGTCGGCCAGGGACTCGGCCACCTGGTCCTGGTCTTCGCACCGTGGCCTCCCCTGATCGCCCTGACCCTCGTCCAGATCGTGGAGCAGCGGGACCCGCGGGTCCGCCTCGGCGTCCAGCTCGGGCTGCTCGTCGTCGCCCAGTTCCTGACCGAGCCGGAGGTGCTCACCACGGTGGCCATCGTGGCCGGAGTCGGGCTGCTCGCCACGGTGGTCCGCCACCCGAGCGGCGCTCGCGAGGTGGCCCGACGACTCGTGGCACCCGTCGCCGTGGGCGGCGGGCTGGCCGCGGTGCTCCTCGCCTACCCGCTCTGGATGATCGTGGCCGGTCCCCAGCACTACACGGGGGCCGCCCAAGGCACGGTCAATCCGTACGTCAACGACTTGTTCAGTTTCGTGGCCCCCGGACCGCTCCAGCACCTGTCGTTCGGGCTGGGCGCACTCGGGCGCCGGGTGGTGGCCGGCAATGCCTTCGAGTCGGGCGGCTATCTCGGCATCCCCGTGCTCGCACTCGCCGGACTCGTGGCCTGGCGGTCGCGGCGTCGCGGCCGGACCCAGCTGGCACTGGTCTGCACGGCCTCGTCCGCCGTGCTCTCCCTCGGTCCGTACCTGTCGGTGGCCGGGCACCGCACCTCGGTCCCGTTGCCGTTCGTCGTGCTCACCCACGTCCCGCTGGTCGACAACGTGCTCCCCGTCCGCTTCTCCCTGGTAACGGCCGCCTGCCTGGCGGCCATCGTGTCCTTCGGCCTGGACGACCTGCGCCGTGGGCTCCCGGCGCCCGCGGACCGGCGCACGCGAGGCAGGGGCCGTCCCCGTCAGCGCACCCGGGCCGGGGTGGCGGCACTCGCCGTCCTGGCCCTCGTCGCGGTCACCCAGCTCCCCCGTTGGCCCTACGAGGTCCAGGCGGTCGCCACCCTGCCGGCCGCCGTCCGACGGGCCGTGCCGTCCGGGGACCCGACGGCGCTCACCTACCCGTACGCCATCCAGTACGCGGCCTCCCCCCTGAGCTGGCAACTCACCGACGACTTCCGGTTCCGCCTCCTCGGTGGCTACGGCGAGCACCCGCAACGTCTCGACGGCTACTACGTGTTTCCGGCTCGCATGCACCCCGACGGTCTCCAGAGGTTCCTGGCCGCCCACGAGGGCTTCACCGGGTACGGTCCGGCCCCGGCACCCGGTCCGGCACTGGTGGCCTCGACCCGCGCCACCTTGGTCGCCTACGACGTCCGACTGGTCATCGTCGACCGGTCGACGCCGGGAAGCGCTCCGGTGGTCGGCCTGCTGACCTCCGCACTGGGACCGCCCGGGCGCACCTCGGGCAGCTTCGCCGTCTGGGCGTCGGCCGGGCCGGCGCTCTGAGGACCTCCGTCCGAGGTCGTACGGTCGTCGGCTCGGACGCCCGCCCTCGGGTGCGTCCCCAGTGCGGCGCACGACGGCGATCCTTCAGTGGAGGCTCACCTCGACCGGCTCCCCCCGCGACCCCCGGGGCGTGTCGGTCACGAAGAATCCGCACACCACCGCGGCCAGCGCCACCAGTGCGCCGACCAGGTAGGCCCGGTGGAACGAGGCCAGTGAGCCTGCGCCACCGTGGGACGACGCCTGGACCGTGACCATCACCTGGATCCCGGCCACGATCCCGATCTGGGTGATCAGCAGCTGGGCGGCGCTCATCACCCCGAGCTCGTCCGGTGCCACCTCGTTGGCCGCCGACGACGCCGTCGACGGCGTGGACACCCCGTTGCCGAGACCCGAGAGGGCGAGTGCCACCACGATCAGCACGACCGACGGGTTGCCGCCCACCTGGGTGAAGACCAGCATCGACACCGTGAGGGCGACGGCTCCGGCCACCACCGACCACCGCTCCCCCACCTTCACCGCGGCGTAGCCGGCGATGGGTGCCGACAGGGAGAACAGGAGCGGTCGGGCCGTGGACAGGAGGCCGGCCGCGGTCTCGCTGTACCCGTAGACCCGCTCCATCAGGATGGGGAAGAGGAAGAAGCCACCCATGTAGGCGAAGTTGACGAAGGCCCTCGCACCGAGCGGAAACACGAAATTCCGCTTGCGGAAGTAGTGGAGTGGGATCAGCGGCTGTGGCGCCACGCGCTCGTGGAGGACGAATCCCATCCCGAAGGCCAGGCTGGCGGCGAACAGGCCGAGGGTCCTCGGTGCCGCGACCCCCCACGACGGGGCGACGTTGAGGGCGAGGAGTCCGAGCGTCACGGACGTGGACAGCGAGATCGACCCGATCCAGTCGAGCTGGCGCCACGGACCCTGCGGAGCCGACCCGGAGCCGTCCGCGGCCGGGGCCTCGGGCACGGACACCGGGTCGTCGGCCCGGCCGGTGCGCTCCCGGGCCGCGGTGGCCGCGCCGGCCGCGGTGGCCGCGTGGTCGCGGCCGGGCAGCACGATGACGGCCAGCAGGGCGGCGACCGCCATGAGGGGCAGCTCACCCCAGAACAGGGCGCGCCACCCGTAGTACTGGATGATGGGCGCGCCGATGGTCACGCCGAGCACCGGACCCCCGGCGCCGACCAGGGCCCACCATCCCATGGCCTTCACCCGGTCCTCGTGGGAGAACGCCTGGAGCACGAGCGCCATGGAGGCGGCCCCGGTGGCGGCCCCCTGGACGCCGTCGAACAGCCTCGCGGCGATCAGCACCCCGGCGGTGGGCGCCGACGCCGTCAGCACCACGCTGAGCGCCGCCCCCGACAGCCCCCACAGGTACAGGCGCTTGTAGCCGCGCAGGTCTCCGAGCTTGCCCAGGATGGGGGCGGCCACACCGAACGCCAGCAGCGGTCCTGTCGATGTCCAGGTGAGGGTGGTCACCGTGGTGTGGAGCTGCCGGGCCACCTGGGGCAGCGCCACCACGAACACCGTGAAGGTGATGTTGACCGACAGC
>JAKAZC010000174.1 GCA_021826655.1 Actinomycetes bacterium
CACGATCCCCGTGCTGCCGCTCCCGGTGCCCGGTGGCTGGACGTAGGGGGTCGAGGGGCTGAGTCCGGCCGCCCCCGACACCACCCCCGGATAGGTGGACGTCACCGCTGCAAGAACACCACTCATTGCGTGCCGGCTTCGCCTGGATCGCCTGCTGACCGGGGGAGAGTAACCCAGCGGCATCGGAACCCGGTGGCAATCCGGAACCCTCGGAGCACCACGCCAGTCCGGACGACGTCGGTCGACCGCGGTGCCGACGTCGGGAACACGCGGACGGTCCTCTGACCGCCACCGACTCTGCCCCGTTCCCGGCGTCATGGGCATACACAGGGTCCCCGGTGGTCGGTGATGGTGCAGGGCAGGTCGCGGCAAACTGGCCGTGTATCGTCGGCGTCCATGAGTGAGCGGGCGACTGACCGCGAAGGGCCCTCGGGTCGGGCGGACGGAGTCGTCCGCGGGATCATCCTCGGGATCGAGTACGCCATCGTCGCGAGTCTGCTGCTGGTGGCGGGTGTCGTCCTGGTGCGGACCGTGGAGACCTTTCTCCGGTACGGCCGTGACTTCCCGAACGCCGTCGTCGAATCGATCGACGGCATCCTGGTGGTCATCATCATCCTGGATATCGCCCACACCGTCTTCGGGCACCTGCGATCGTCCGTCTTCCCGGTCCGCCCCTTCCTGATCATCGGCATCCTGGCGGGCGTCCGGGACATCCTGAGCGGATCGGCGCACCTCACGTTGAGCGGCCCGCTCTCCCAGCGCGAGTTCTACAACACCCTCATCTCGCTCGGCGTAGGTGTGGGCGTGGTCATCTTCCTTCTCCTCGGACTGCTGATCCTCCGATTCAGCGGTCCGGCCGACGTCGTCGACGTCGACGACGTCGACGGGGGCGGCGACCGGTAGCCGTGGGGCTCCCCTGCGTCGATCGACGTCACCCCACTCGCGTGCGGGTTCGGGCTGGCGTCGGCGATGTTGTCGAACTGCCTCGAACCCGCGCCGCCGTCGCGAATCGGGCCCGGGCGGTTCCGTCCGTGGTCAGCACCCCGTCCGGTCGTCCGGATCGCGGAGGTAGGCCCCTTGGCGTGGTCCGCCTCCCCGCCACACCGCATCGGGCCCCTCCCGATGCTCGACGCGATCGCTGTCGGGCACCCGCCCCGGCCCGGCCGGGCCGGGGCGTCCGGTGGGCATCGACCGCGTGCTGATCTGGTAGAGCTCCTTGGGCGTCGTCCTCGCCGCCGTCTACATGGTGGCGTACACCCTCCTGCGCACCTCGGGTGACGGCAGGCGGTGGAGGTCGCGACTCCGGCACCCCGGGTCCGGGCGCCCTGGCTCCCCCGACCTCCGCATCCCCCGGAGCCGTTCGGACCGACACTACGGTGGACCGGCGGCGACGCAGGACGACGAAAGGAGCCAGTGATGGCGACGGATCCCGGTATGGTGGCTGTCGAAGGCGGGTTGCCCTCGAAGTACGTCTGGCAGATCGAGCTGATCGCCGGGGTGATCACCCTCGGACTCGGTATCGTCCTGGCGCTCAGGCCCTCCCAGTCCCTCAACGTGGTAAGCGTCTTCATCGGCGTCCTGCTGGTCATCGGGGGCATCTTCCACTTCATCCGTGCACTCGACCACGACGAGCAGCACCGGGCCTGGATCGCCGTCGCCGGGCTCCTCGAGCTGGTCATCGGCGTCGTCATGATCCGGCACCTCGGCCTCACCAAATCGGTCATCGGTCTCCTCATCGGCATCGTCTGGATCGTGCAGGGAGTCGTCGCCCTGCTGTCGGGCATCATGGGCGGCCTCCCGGGAACGCGGGGCTGGGCGATCGCGTTCGGGCTGATCAGCTTGGCTGCCGGCATCGTCGTGGTGTCGGTGCCGCAGAGTTCGGTCAACGCGCTCGCGGTGCTCCTCGGGATCTGGTTCATCGTGATGGGGCTCTTCGAACTGGCTGCCGGATTCGTTCTGCGTGCCGCTCTCCGGAAGGTATCCTCCTGAGCCGTCGGTGACGCACCGCCCGGTCCCGAGGTGAGGGTCCGGTCGCCATGACCGGGTAGTTGCGACCGATTCGCAATTGGGCCAGCATGGCAGCGTGCAGCCCGAGCCCGCCATCGATCGTTCCCGCAATCCGTTCGAGGCCGATCGGACTGGCCACTGACGTGGACGTCGTGAGCGCGCCGGTCCCACCTGGGCCACCATCCGTTCCCGTCGGCCGGGTCGGCCGGGCCCGGGCCCTGCTCGCTCCGGCACAGTGGCGCCAGGTCTCGTGGATGTTCCTCAGCATCGTGGTGCTCCACGTAGTGGGGTTCGGCGTCTTCCTCGTCTTCGTCGTGCCCGGGCACTACAAGGGACTGGGCATCGGGGTCTGTGTCCTCGCCTACACGCTCGGCCTGCGGCACGCCTTCGACGCCGACCACATCTCGGCCATCGACAACACCACCCGCAAGCTCATGAGCGAGGGAAGGCGGCCGGTCAGCGTCGGCTACTACTTCGCACTCGGGCACTCGACCATCGTCGTGGCCATCGGGGTGGGCATCGTGGTGGCGGAGCGGACGGTGTACGCCGCCGTGTCCCACCGGGGCTCGGCGCTCCAGCAGTTCGGCGGCGTCTTCGGGACCACGGTGTCGGCCACGTTCCTGTTCCTCATCGCCGCGCTCAACCTGATCATCCTGGCCGGCATCGTGCGTGTGTTCCAGATGATGCGCCGGGGTGACTTCGACGAGGCCGAGCTCGAACGCCAGCTCGAGAACCGTGGGTTGCTCACCCGGGTCTTCGGCCGCTGGATGCGGTCGATCACGAGGGAGTGGCAGATGTACCCGGTGGGCGTGCTGTTCGGACTCGGCTTCGACACCGCAACCGAGGTCGCGCTGCTCGCAACGACCGCGCTCTTGGCCTCGCGGTCGCTGCCGTGGTACTCGATCATGTGCCTGCCCGTACTGTTCACCGCGGGGATGTGCCTCATGGACACCATCGACGGGTGCTTCATGAACGTCGCCTACGGCTGGGCCTTCTTCAACCCGGTCCGGAAGGTCTTCTACAACCTGACGATCACCGCACTCTCCGTGGCCGTCTGCTTCTTCGTCGGGACCATCGAGGTGCTCGGACTGCTGCCGAAGGAACTTCACCTGGCCGGGCCGACCTGGTCCTTCCTGGCGGGGTTCAACCTCAACGACGCCGGATTCGTGATCGTCGGCCTGTTCGTGGCGACCTGGGTGGTGGCCATCGGCGTGTGGCACTTCGGACACGTCGAGGAACGCTGGTCGGGGAGGCTCCGGGGTCACGAGCCGTTCGAGGCCGAGGCCTCCGACGGGCTCGAGTACGGTGCGGCCACCGCGACCCGCTCGGGCGTCTGATCTAGTGTGGCCGGTGACGCACCTGGCGACGGGGGGACCGCGTGTTCGAGCACCATCGGGAGCACCACGAGGACGCGGTGCGTGCCGCCGCGCTGCACGACTGGCAGGTCCACCATGACGCGTACGCGGGCATGCTCGACACGGCACGGTCGTTCACGGGCACGACCGCCGACGGCCTGCTGCTCGCAGCGGGCGAGACGTCGTTCCTGCAGGTCACCGACACCGAACTGATCGAGGAACGGCGGGGGAGGGGCACCTACGTGGGACACTCCCAGGGGATCTCGGTCCCGGTGACGCGCATCGGGGGACGCCAGATCCGGTACCGGGTCGGCGCCACGAAGGGACATTACGTCCAGGGCGATATGTCGCCGACGGCCATCGACACCGGAACCACCTACATCACCTCGACGAGGGTCGTGTTCCGTGGTGCGAATCAGACCCGGGAGTGTGCGTTCGCCAAGCTCCTCGGCTTCGACCACGACGACGACGCCGGCACGACCACGCTGTCGGTCTCCAACCGGACCAGGCCCACGACCGTCCGGTACGGGCCTGCCTGCTCGGCGACGTTCGACTTCCGGCTCGACCTGGCGCTGGCGCACTTCCGGCACACCGTCGACGAGCTGGTGGCCGGGCTCGAGGCCGACCTGGCCGCGATCGACTCGGCCCGCCCGACGGAGGCGCCGCCAGAGGGACCGGTGGCGCCTCCTCCGCCCGGCCCGGACCACCGGCCCCCGAAGCCCGGGACGACTTCGCCGACAGGCACGGTACCGGACTCCGACCCGGGCCCTGCTCCCGATCCCGGCTCCGTCGTGATGGCTCCGTCGGTACCGACCCCGACGACGGACGGGAGGCCTCCACCCGGGGCGCCCGTGCCACCGTCGGCCGCGCAGCCAACGGTGGCCGCGGCCTGGTACCCGGACCCATGGCACGATGCGCCCCTCCGGTGGTGGGACGGGTCGGCATGGTCGTGGCGGACGGTCGACCCCGGGGGACCGCCACCCGATCCGGCCTGAGTCCGGCCAAGGCGTGCGGTGCCCGGTGGACACCACCGCCCCCGATATGAGAGCGTCCTCGCCGGCACGGGAGACAACCGGCACAGGGAGGGAGCAGGGTATGGTCGACGAGGAACTCGAAACGCAGCTGGCCGGCCTTATCGGTCGACCGGTCGGTCGGGGTGGGTCCTCGCTCGCCCCCGACCCGGTCAACCAGCCGATGATCCGCCACTGGACGGCGGCGTTCGCCGACCACAACCCGGTGTACACCGACCCGGAGGCCGCAGCCGCGTCCCGGTTCGGCGAGGTGGTCGCCCCGCCCCTGATGCTCCAGACGTGGACCATGCCCACGCCGACGCTCGAGGGGATCGCCGAGCGGGGAGGCGCTCCCGTCGCCGTCGAGGGCGGGACGGCGTTGTCGGTGCTCGACCAGGCCGGCTACACGGGCACACTGGCCACCAACTCCGAATACGAGATCTCGCGCTACCTGCGGCTCGGCGAGGTCGTCTCCTCGGAGACCGTGTTCCAGGCGATCTCGGAGGAGAAGTCGACCCGGATGGGTCGTGGTCGATTCGTCACCTGGGTGACCACGTACTCCGTCAGCTCCGGTGAGGTGGTCGGCCGTCAGACGTTCAGGATCCTCAAGTTCGACCCGTCGGGGCCGACGTCGTGACCCCGGCCCCCACCACGTCACCACGGTTCGGGTCGGTGACCGTGGGGGAGGCCCTGCCCACCCTGGAGATCGACGTGACCGCCACCCTGGTGGCAGCGGGCGCGATCGCCACGCGGGACTTCATGCCGGTCCACCACGACCGTGCGTACGCGCAGTCCCAGGGTGCGCCCGACATCTTCATGAACATCCTGTCCGATACGGGCTACTGCAGCCGGTTCGTGACCGACTGGGCCGGCCCGGACGCCATGGTGAGGCGGTTGGCCATCCGGCTGGGGGTGCCGGTCTTCCCCGGGGACCGGTTGGTCTACTCCGGCGAGGTGACCGACGTCTCCACCGACGGCGACGAGGGGGTGGTAGTGGTCGCCCTGCGGGCCACCACCGGGCTGGGCGACCACGTGACCGGGACCGTCACCGTGACACTCCCGATCGGGCCTTGACCCTGTCGGAGGCGACCGGAGGGGTGCGCCGTCCCCGTTCCGGCCAGAATGGCCGGGTGACCGACCGGCTGGCCAACACCCGACGCGACGCCCGATCCGTCCAGACCACCATCGGGTGGGTCTTCTGGGATCCCGGTGCCGTGCACCGCTACCGCGCCGAGGGGCCGCCCGGCTACGAGGACGGCTGGCTGCCCGCGTCCCGGGGCACCGCGCCCGAGGACGTGGCCGCCGGCTGGGCCGCGCTGTCCGCCAAGGGGCTCGCCGAGGAGCGGACGGTGACCCCCGAGGGGCTCGCAGGGCGTCAGTGGACCGAGGACGAGGCGGACCGGCGGACCACGGTGCCGTGGGTGCCGGTGGGCGAGGCACGCGCCCGCGCGTTCGCCGAGCGGTTGGAGCCACCGTGCACCCGGCTCCTGGCGCGGATCGACGAGACGGCGGGCCCGAACTGCCGGCCCGCCTCCCTGGTGCGGGCGTGGTGAGCGCCGGAACCGTGCCCGGCCCGCGTCGCGCGCTCGTGACCGGAGCCACCCGGGGCATCGGCAAGGCCACCGCGACTGCACTGGCCGCGGCCGGATGGGACGTGGCGGTCACCGGTCGGACCGCACGCCGCGGCGAGGGGCGGGACGACTCGGACACGGGGGCGGGGCGGGTGCTGCCCGGCAGTCTGGAGGAGACCGGCGACGACGTGCGGGCGGCGGGCGGGCGCTGTCTGGAGCTGGTGGCCGACCTCCATGACCGGGCGTCGCTCGTGGCC
>JAKAZC010000175.1 GCA_021826655.1 Actinomycetes bacterium
GTACCGGGGGGAGTCGGTGGTCGACGGGGCCCGGAGCCTCGCCTACCGGCTGCGGTTCTGCGCGCTCGACCGAACGCTGACCGACGAGGAGATCGGCGGGCTGCGGGCGTCCTGCATCGCCGCGGTCGAGCGGGCCCACCGCGCCACGCTGCGTTGAGACGGGGCCCCGACCACCCGGCGGACGGGCTCACGCAGCGGGCACGCCTCCCGATGGATGCGAGACCCTGGAGGCGATCCCGGTGCGCCGGGGCGTCGGGATCGAGGAGGGGAGCCTGGCACGACGGGGGCGCGCGGCAAGCCATCGACGTCCACCGGGGCGGCACGGTGGACGGGGACGGGTGACCGCCGCCGTCTAGGAGTCGAAGCCGAGTCCGACCGAATCGAGAGCCCGCAGCCAGAGGTTCCGCCGACCCCGGTGGGCATCGGCCCTGGCCAGGGACCACCGGGTCAGGTTGATGCCGACCGATCGCACCGGCTCCGGCGGGAACGGAATCGGCTTGCGCCGGACGATCGACAGGCGGGTGAGCTCGGTGTCGGCTCCCGACACCAGGTCGAGGGCTACCCGTGCCCCGAACCGGGACGCCCCGACCCCGAGACCCGTGTAGCCGGCCACCGACGACACCCGTCCGTCGAACGAGCGGTCGAAGAAGGCGCAGAACCGCGAGCAGGTGTCGATGGCGCCGGACCACGAGTGGGTGAAGGCCACCTCCTCCAGTTGCGGGAACATCTCGGCAAATCTGGTCGAGAGGACGGTGAACGTGGCCGGCCGCTGCTCGAGCGCGGGGCCCATGGCGTTGCCGTAGTGGTAGACGGCGTCGTACCCGCCGAACAGGATCCGGTGGTCGGACGTGGGACGGAGATAGACGAACTGGTTGCCGATGGTGCCGATGCCCTGGCGCAGGTCCCAGCCGACACTCTCCCGCTGGAGGGCGTCCAGCGGCTCGGTCATCAGTACGTAGTCGTAGACGGGGACCACGTACTTGCGCAGGCGTCGGATCGGTGACGGAGCTGCGTTGGTGGCGAGGACCACCTTCGCCGTGACGACCCGGCCATGGGCGGTGTGGACGAGCATCGGGGCACAGGACCCGGGGCCGGCAGACGCGATCCCGTCGACCCGGCTGTGCTCGAACACGCGCACGCCGGCCGCCACGCACGCCGCCCGCAGCCCCCAGGCGAGGCGGGCAGGATTCACCAACGCGCACGAACGCTCGTCCCACAGGCCGGCGAGAAGGGTGGGGGAGTGGATCTGCGCCTGGAGGGAGTCACCGTCCATGAACACCGGTTCCGCCCCGTGCACCCGTGCCCGACCCTCGGCCTCGCGCAGCCAGGCCACCTGGTGGGGCTCGGTGGCGACGTCGAGCTCGCCGGTCCGTTCGAAGTCGCACCCGATCCCGAGCTCGGTGACGGTCGACTCGATGGCGTCGAGGTTCTCGGCACCGAGGCGCTCGAGGGTGTCGATCTCACCGGGGAAGCGGTCGGCACCGTTGGCGATGCCGTGGGTGAGGCTCGCCGCGCAGAACCCGCCGTTGCGCCCGGATGCCGCCCACCCGCACCGGTCACCTTCGAGGAGCACGACGTCGCGGGACGGGTCGTCCTGCCTGGCCAGCAGCGCGGCCCACAACCCGGAGTACCCGCCGCCGACGACCACCAGGTCGGCCCGTTCGGGACCCACCAACGGGGGGAGCGGCTCGGGGGCGTCCGGGTCGTCCAACCAGAACGACAGGGGGCGGGCGTCGGCGAACGCCGCGGTGCGGTCCATGGGGCAAACCTACCGTCGGCACGAATCTGCACCGGGAGTGAGTTGCATATTCATGCGGAAATGTGCATAGACTTGCACCATGCCGGACACGCCCAGATCGGTGGGGATCGTCGGCGCCTCCGGGTACGGGGGCGCCGAACTGCTGCGTCTGTGCGCCGGACACCCGGGCCTCTCGGTGGCCGCGGCGCAGGCCGGGTCCCACGCCGGCCAGGCGGTGCGCACCCACACCCCCTCGCTCGCCGCCGCCTACCCGGACCTCGTGTACGGCCAGACCGACGCCGCCGCACTCGACGGACTCGACGTGGTCTTCCTCGCCCTGCCGCACGGCCAGTCGCAGTCCCTGGTTCCGGACCTCCTGGACCGGGTGGGTGTGGTCGTCGACCTGGCCGCCGACTTCCGACTCCGGGATCCGGGGGCCTACGCCACCTGGTACGGCGAGGCGCACACCTCCCCCGAACTGCTCGCCACCTTCGCCTACGGACTGCCGGAACTCCATCGCTCCGGCCTGGTCGGCGCCACCCGGATCGCCGTCCCGGGCTGCTACCCGACGGCCGCCCTGCTCGGCCTGGCCCCCCTGGTCGAGGCGGCCGCTCTCGAGGTCCCGGCCGATGGGGGCCCGCCCGCCCTCATCGTCGACGCCGCCAGCGGCAGCTCGGGGGCGGGCCGCACCCCGACGGACACCCTGCACTTCGCCGCGGTGGACGAGGACTTCGTCGCCTACGGGCTCCTCGACCATCGGCACACCGCCGAGATGGAGCAGGGCCTCGGCGCCACCGTTCTGTTCACGCCGCATCTCGCCCCCATGGTCCGGGGCATCCTGGCCACGTGTTACGCCCGTCCCGCCGACCCCGGTGGATTCACCACGGAGGACGCCATGCAGCTCCTGTGCGCCCGGTACGCCGACGAGCCGTTCGTCGTGGTGTCCGACGGCCCGCCGTCGACCAAGTCGGCCACCGGCTCCAACACTGCCCACCTCTCGGTCCGGGTGGACCCCCGCACCGGCTGGGTGGTCGTGCTGTCGGCCATCGACAACCTGATCAAGGGAGCTGCCGGCCAGGCGGTGCAGTGCGCAAACCTGGCCCTCGGGCTCCCCGAGGCGGCCGGCCTGCCGGTCGTGGGGGTGTACCCGTGAGCATCACCACCCCGCGGGGCTTCGTCGCCTCGGGCCTGGCCTCCGGCATCAAGGCGTCGGGAGCGCTCGACCTGGCCCTCGTGTCCACCGACGACGGCGGTGCGGTGCCGACCGCGGCCACCTTCACCTCGAACCTGGCCGCTGCCGCTCCCGTGCAGGTGAGCCGGGAGCACCTGGCTGCCACCGGCGGTCGTGCCACCGCCGTCCTGGTCTCCAGTGGGAACGCCAACGCCGCCACCGGCGACCGGGGCCGCACCGACGCCTCGGCGATGTGTGCGCTGGCCGCGGACGGCCTCGGCGTGCCGGCCGACCACGTCCTGGTGTGCTCGACCGGGTTGATCGGTGTTCCGCTGCCGATGGGCCCCATCACCGACGGCATCCCCCGGTTGGTCGCGGCACGCTCCGGCGGGGACGCCGCCGGTCTCGACGCCGCCACCGGCATCCTGACCACCGACTCGGGCCGCAAGGAGATGCTCGTGGAGTATCCCGGGTTCACGGTGGCCGGCATGGCCAAGGGTGCCGGGATGCTCGCGCCCGACATGGCCACGATGCTCGCGTTCCTCACCACCGACGCGGCGGTGGAACCCGGGCCGCTGGCCGAGATCCTGCGGGCGGGGGTGGCCGACTCGTTCAACTCGATGTCGGTGGACGGCTGCACCTCGACCAACGACACGGTCGTACTGATGGCCTCGGGTCGGGCCGGACGGGTCGACCCGACGCTGGTCGCCGACGCGGTGGCCGAGGTGTGCGCCGACCTGGCCGGCCAGATGGCAGCCGACGCCGAAGGAGCGGACACCATCTTCCAGGTCCAGGTGACCGGGGCCCGCACGGACGCCGAGGCCCACCGGGCGGCCCGCAAGGTGGCCGACTCGCTGCTGGTGAAGTGCTCCATCAACGGACGGGACCCGTACTGGGGCCGTGTGGCCAGCGAGCTCGGCTCGGCCGGCGTCGACTTCGACATGGATCGGCTCACCATCGCCTATGGCGGGACGACGGTGTGCCGGGACGGGGTGCGGGTCGACCACGACCATGCGGCGGTGGCCGCCCACATGGCGGGATCCCTGATCCGGATCGAGTGCGGGCTCGGACTGGCGTCCGGGACGGGCGTGGTCCTGGGCGTGGAACTCGGCTACGGCTACATCGACGAGAACCGGACGACCTCGTGAGTCCCGCCGTCGGCGTGGCGCCGGTGGGCGGCGGCAGCGGGCCCCGTGACAAGGCCGCGGTCCTGGTCGAGTCGCTTCCGTACATCCGCCGGTTCCTCGGAACGGTCGTCGTGGTCAAGTACGGGGGCAATGTCCTGGCGGCCAAGCCGGGCCAGGACGCAGTCGACGAGGAGGAGGCGCTGGCCAGCTTCGCCGAGGACATCGTGCTGATGCGCTCGGTCGGGATGCTGCCGGTGGTGGTCCACGGGGGCGGACCCCAGATCGGCGCGTTGATGGAGCGGGTCGGCAAGGAGGTCGAGTTCCAGGACGGGTTCCGGGTGACCGATGCCGACACCATGGACCTGGTGCGCATGGTGCTGGTCGGCAAGGTCAACCGGGACATCGTCCGCACGATCAACGTGCACGGGGCACTCGCCGTCGGGCTGTCGGGGGAGGATGCGAACCTGATCAACGCGACGGCGCGTTCGGAGGCGCTCGGATTCGTGGGTGACGTGGTCGGGGTCGACCCGACCATCGTCCACCAACTGGTGGCCCAGGGGCTGATCCCCGTCGTCGCCACCATCGGTACCGACGGTTCGGGACAGGCGTTCAACATCAACGCCGACACGGCGGCCGGCGCCATCGCCTCGGCCCTCAAGGCGGAGAAGCTGATCTTCCTCACCGACGTGGCCGGCCTGCGGTCCGTCCCCGACGACCCGTCGACGCTGATGCACCGGGCCACGGCCGAGGAGCTCGACGCAATGGTCGCGTCGGGGGCGGCCAACGGCGGCATGATCCCGAAGGTCGAGGCGTGTGGGCGGGCGGTCCGCCACGGGGTGCGGCGCGCCCACATCCTGGACGGTCGGACACCGCACGCGCTGCTGCTCGAACTGTTCACCGACGAAGGCGTGGGCACGATGATCGGAGTCGACCTGTGACGGATTCCGCCCGGTTCGACCGCTCGGCACTCATGCACACCTACGCCGAGCCGACGGTGACGTTCGTGCGCGGCGAGGGGAGCCTCCTCTACGATGCCGACGACCGTCCCTACCTCGACTTCCTCTCTGGTCTGGCGGTGACCTCCCTCGGGCACGCGCACCCGGTGGTGGCCGAAGCCATCGCCACCCAGGCCCGCACCCTCAGCCACGTCTCCAACCTGTTCGGGAACGCGGTCGGGCCCGGGGTGGCCGCGACCCTCGACCGGCTCGTCGGGGGGGGTGTCGAGCGGGCCGGCGGCCAGGTCTTCTTCGCGAACTCGGGGGCCGAGGCCAACGAATGCGCCCTCAAGTTGGCCCGCCGGTGGGCCGGACCAGACCGCTTCGCCGTCGTCGCCACCACCGACGCCTTCCACGGACGCACCCTGGCCGCGCTGGCCGCCACCGGTCAGTTCGAGAAGCAGGCCGCCTTCGCCCCCATGCCGGAGGGGTTCGCCCATGTCGCCTACGGCGACATCGACGCCATGGACGCCGCACTGGATCCGGCCCGGGTGGCTGCCGTGCTGGTCGAGCCGATCCAGGGGGAGGCCGGGGTCGTCGTACCGTCCTCGGACTACCTGGGTGCCGTGCGTCGGCTGTGCACGGAGCGGAATGTAATGTTGATGGTCAAAGCGATCCGGACCAGCCTCAGAGGGAGAGGGCGGAGAGGAGAGCCGCCACGACCAGGGGGGTGTCCGTTCTTCCGGCATGCCAGAGAAAGCCTGCAAACAGGGGGCCGGCAATCTGGGCGGCCTGAAGGGAGGAGAGATGGAGTCCTGAGGCGAGTCCTGAGCGATGGGGAGGGAGAAGGGTCAGGGCCAGGGCCTGCCGAATGCCTCCCGGAGCCCGGGTCCCGGCCGTCCGGATGGCATAGAGAAGGGCCGCCGGAAGTAGAGAGGGAGCGAAGGGAAGAAGCAGGGCGGCCACAAGGGCGATGGATTGAAGCAGGATGACCGCGGCCGGAAGTGTGCGGGGGCGGGTTTTAAGGCCAAGGAGCAGGGCGACGGAGGCGGCCGCCAGGAAGGCCATCGCGAGAAAGAAGGAAGTACGGGACGGTCCGGAGTGGAAGCGAAGAAGAAACCATGTCGCGATGACCGGGTCGACAAGCCCCAGAGAGAGGCCCCCCAGGATATTGCTGAGAAAAAGAAGCGCCATGTTTCTCTTTTCCGGTCCT
>JAKAZC010000176.1 GCA_021826655.1 Actinomycetes bacterium
GTTCAGCACGGCGATCTGGGCGATCCGTCTCAGGCCGTCACCGCCGTTGATCAGGATGTAGGCCAGTGCACGGGCCAGGACCAGGGTGTTGCCATGCCAGGTGTGGACCCGGCCGATCGTCTGCGGTGGGGTGGCCCAGCCGAACTCCCCTCCGGGGGTGCGCACGGGTCGCGGCCCGGGCAGGAACGGCACGAGGCGCTCCGACACCGCCACCGGTCCGGCGCCGGGTCCACCCCCACCGTGCGGAGTGGCGAACGTCTTGTGGAGGTTCATGTGGACGATGTCGAAGCCCATGTCGCCCGGGCGGACCACCCCGAGGATGGCGTTCAGGTTCGCCCCGTCGTAGTAGAGGAGGCCGCCCACCTCGTGCACGGCGGCGGCGATCTCCGCGATGTCCTCCTCGAAGAGGCCGAGCGTGTTCGGATTGGTCAGCATGATGCCGGCCACGTCATCGTCGAGCACCGACCGGAGCGCCGCCATGTCGACACAGCCCCGGGCGTCACTGGGGACCGTCACGACCTGGTAGCCGCCGAGCGTGACCGATGCCGGGTTGGTGCCGTGGGCCGAGTCCGGGATGATGACCTTGGAACGGGGGGCACCCCGGGCAGCGTGCCACGCCCGCATGAGGAGCAGCCCGGTCAGCTCGCCGGCGGCACCTGCAGCGGGCTGCAGGGTCGCGGCGGCCATGCCGGTCACCTCGCAGAGTGTCTCCTCCAGCTCGACCATGAGTTCCAGCCATCCCTGGGTCAGCGATGCTGGGGCAGCCGGGTGCACACCGGCCAGGCCCGGCAGGCCCGCCACGGAGTCACAGACCTTCGGGTTGTACTTCATCGTGCACGAGCCGAGTGGGTAGGCGCCGAGGTCGACGCTGAACTGGCGGTGGGACAACCGGGTGAAGTGCGCGACCAGGTCGCGCTCGGACACCTCGGCCAGGTCGACGGGAGCCTCGCGGCGGTGCCCGTCCGGGACGAGGTCGTCGACCGGGAGCTCGGGGATGCCCGTCGTCCGAAACGACCAGGCCCTCCTGCCGGCGTGCGAGAGCTCGAAGATCGTCGGCTCGGTGTCGCGGCCGATGAGGGGGGCCGAGGAGGCCTTGCCGCCCGGTGCCCCGGTCACCGCGGTGGTCGTCGTGCCCTCGTCCGTCATGCGACCGCCTTGGCCAGGGCGGCGGCATAGGCATCGATCTGGGCCGCGGTCCGACGCTCGGTGGCGGCGATCAGCAGTCCGTGGGTCCCGTCGGCAACGGCCCCCTCGAGCGAGATGCCGGCCAGGAATCCGGCATCGGCCATCCGATCGATGACGGTGTCGGCCGCGACGGGCAGCCGTACCGCGAATTCGCGCAGCACCGGTGCGTCGGCCCATGGCGTGACCCCGTCGACCGCAAGCACCGCATCCCGGGTGTACCGGGTGGCCCGGGCACAACGGGTGGCCACCTCGACCAGGCCGGCGTTGCCCAGCCACGCCAGCTGGATGGCGGCGGTCACCGCCATGAGGGTCTGATTGGTGCACACGTTCGACGTCGCCTTCTCGCGCCGGATGTCCTGTTCCCGGGCCCTCAGCGTGGTGACGTAGGCCGTGCGTCCCCCGACATCCACCGTCTCGCCCACCAGCCGGCCGGGCAGGCGGCGGATGTGGGCCGAGCTGCAGGCGAAGAGTCCGAGGTAGGGACCGCCGAACCCGAGCGGGGTCCCGAACCCCTGCCCCTCCCCCACCATGACGTCGGCGCCCCACGATCCGGCCGACCGCAGCAGTCCGGTAGCCAGTGGGTCGGCGCCCACCACCATCAGCGCGCCGGTGGCGTCACACAGCGACCGGACGGGGTCGAGGTCCTCGATGCAACCCAGGTAGTTCGGGTAGCCGACCAGGACCACACCGGGCGGCTCGTCGGTGTCGGCCGGGTCCGGCCAGTCCGTGACACCGTCCGCCAGTGGGACGGTGCGGATGACGTGACCGGTGCCGACGGCGAAGGTGGTGAGCATCTGACGCCAGTGCGGGTGGATCCCCTCGGACACCCACACGGTCTGGCTCCCCGAGGCGGCCACGCCCAGGTTGACGGCCTCGACCGCGGCGCTGCCCCCGTCGTACAGCGAGGCGTTCGCCACGGGCAGACCTGCGATACGGGCCACCATGGTCTGGAACTCGAAGACCGCCTGCAGGACGCCCTGGGCGACTTCGGGCTGATACGGCGTGTACGAGGTCACGAACTCGCTGCGGCCGGCCAGGGCGCGGGTGACTGACGGGGTCTCGTGGTCGTAGGCCCCGCCGCCGGCGAAGCAGACCAATCGGTCGGTACGCGCCCGGTTCCGGTCGCCGAGCTGCTCCATACGGTCGAGGACGTCGGGTTCACCGATCCCGTCGGCCAGCTCGAGCGAGCGCTGCAGCCTGACGGCCTCGGGAACCGCGGCGAACAGCTCGTCGAGGGACGTCAGACCGATGAATCCGAGCATCGCGTCGATCTCGTCCTCGGTGTGTGGGATGTACGTGCCCAACGTGCTCCTTCAGCGCCTTCCGGAGGATGCAGGGTACTGCAGGGCCGGTGCCCGGCGCGACGGTCTCACGCCGTACCCGCCCACTGGCCCGCGGCCACGAAGGGCGTGCGCGTGACGGTGGCCTCGCGGGACCGTCCCCGCTGCTCGAGGAGGAGGACGCGCCCCGGTGCGACGTCGATGGGAGCGTCGATCAGGGCCAGGGCGATCCCGTGCTCGAGCATGGGCGAGAAGTTGCCGCTGGTCACCGTGCCGCGGAGGGTGCCGTCGACCAGCACGTCCGCATGCTCGCGGGGGGGCTGCCGACCCGCCGTCGACAGGCCTACCAGCCGCCGGGGAACGCCGCGGTCGCGCTCCGCGGCCAGGGCGGAACGTCCACGGAAGTCGTCCTTGGCCCACCCCACGACCCAGCCGAGCCCCGCCTGCAGCGGGGTGATCCCGGCACCGAGCTCGTGTCCGTGCAGGGGCAGCCCCGCCTCCAGTCTCAGGGTGTCACGGGCGCCGAGTCCGGCAGGGGTGACCCCGCTGCCCGCCAGGGCATCCCACAGCTCGGCGGCGGCCCCGGCCGGCACGGCCACCTCGAATCCGTCCTCGCCCGTGTACCCGGTTCCGGCGGCCACGCATGCGGCGCCCCGCCAGGTGAACCGTTCCACGCCGAACCGGGGAACGGCGGCCGCCTCGGGGAGCACCGAGGCGGCCCGGGATCGGGCCCGGGGACCCTGTACGGCGATCACGGCACGGGTGGAGGTGGTGTCCTCGCCTCCCACGGCGGCCATGACGCGGTCGGTGTTGGATGCGTTGGGCATGACGTCGAACACGTCGGTGTCGATCCACCAGACGATGATGTCGTCGACCACCGAGGCATCCGACTCATCGAGGAGGTGCGTGTACTGGGCCCGCCCTGGCCGCACCTTGGTCAGATCGTTGGTAAGGATGGCCTGGAGACGGCCGAACGCGTGCGGCCCGGAGACCCGGACCGTCCCCAGGTGGCTGACGTCGAAGGCAACCGCGTCCTGGCGACACGCCCGGTGCTCGGCGATCGTGCCCTGCCCGTAGGCCAGAGGCATCTCCCATCCCCCGAACCCGACCAATTTCGCGCCCAGCGCCCGGTGGACGTCGATGAGAGGGGTGTGCCGGAGCGCTCCGTCGGCGTCGGAGCGGGACGGAACGGAGGTGGCCACCCAGGCAGGATATCGCCGGTGGGGTTCAGGCGGAACGGGCCACGGATGCCCGCCGCCCGCCGTCACCCGCCAGTCCGTACTTGGCCAACAGTGCCAGGGTGTCACGTTGATACAGCACGGTGACCCGCACGTCGGGGTACAGCTCGCCCATTCGGCGGACCTTGCCGTTCTTCTTCGTGACCAGGCGCTGGTTGAGGGTGGTGACCTCCACGAACAGGCCCGGTCGGGGCAGCCAGAAGTCCGGTCGGAAGGCGGAGGTGGGACGAAGGTCCGGACCCCACGCCAGAGCGAACTCCACGGGCTCGTACTCCCACGCCACCCCATAGAAGTCGAGGATGCGAGCGAACCGCTGCTCGGACTCGTGGGCGAACCGCACCGCCGCACGACCGTCGACGGAATCGGGGTGGGTCACGTCGGTGGTCAACTGCCGATGGTCCCGCCCGCGGCCAGGTACGCGCCGGCCGGGTGCCGTTCGTCGGGCGTGCGGCCGGCCGGCGTTCCGCCGGGAGCCGATGCGGTGAGTTCCACGATGGCGGCCTCGAGTTCGGAGACGACACCGGACAACGGGAGCACGTTGAACACCCCCTGTCCCCCGGCGAGCAGGTCGACGAGGTCGCCGCCCGAGGTGGCGAGGATGGACCGACCGTCCGCCAGGACCAGCTGCGCCGAGGCCAGGTCGACGCCGAGATCGCCCCGCAGGCACTCGACAGCCTGGCGGGCCTGCTGGAGCTTGAGGCCGGCGTCGAGCAGGCGCTTGATGACCTTGAGCTCGACCACGTCGTTGTAGGAGTACCGACGCTTCGATCCCGACCCCGTCGCGTCCGAGATCGACGGGCGCAGGAGACCCGTCCGGGCCCAGTAGTCGAGTTGACGGTAGGTGATCCCGACCACGGCGCACACCTGGGCGCCGCGGAAGCCGTCGACCGGCCCGGAGACCACCGACGGGGTGACCTGGCCGTCTGCCTGCTCGGTACGACGCTCCATGGCGATCCTCCACCTCTAGCGAAGCCTGACGGTCACCTCAACGTCACCGTCAACCTGGGGTTTAAGGATATCACACCGACGTAATTACGTGCGTGTGACGGTGACCGCCCCGTCGGGATTTGGCCAGGACGCCGCGTCGGGCCATGATCGTCGGATGCGACCATGCCACCCGCCCGTCCGAGGCCGCCCGTCGTGAACGCGGTTCCCCGTCCGGACGCCGATGCGGTCGCGCTGCACCGGCGCGCCATCGAGTTCGAGGTGTTCGGGACCGGGGAGGACCTCGTCGTCGTGGGTCGACTCCGGGACACCCGCCCGTGGGCCGCGGACGGGAGCGCGGTGGCGACCGTGCACGACATGGAACTGCGGGTCCGTGTGCGGCAGTCGGACCTGACCATCGTCGGCGCCACCGCCGAGATGCACGCCTTCCCGCACACGGAGTGCCCGCTCATCGAGGAGGCCTTCAGCGGTCTGGTCGGTCTCTGTGTGGCTCGGGGCTACACCCGGGCCGTCCAATCCCTGTTCGGCGGACCGAAGGGCTGCACCCACCTCGAGCAGTTGGCCCGGTCCCTCGGCCCGGTGGTGATCCAGGCGGTCACATCACGCCGGGCGCTGTCGGTCAGCCGCGGCGAGTCGGAGGACCTGCTCGCCGGCACCGGCGGATCGGGCAGCCCGTGGGCGCGCGACTCCTGCCACATCTGGGCCGAGGGAGGCACGGCGGACCAGAAGCTGGCCGCCGGCTGGCGTCCAGGGGTCGGTCCCTACCCGTCACCGGCCCTGGTCACCTTCCTGGGTCGCCACGACCCGTCGTGAGGTCTGCCGTCCGGGCCCTGGCGGTCGTGGCCGGGCTGGTCGCCACCGGGGCGGTGGCGGCATCGTGTTCGAACGGCACGTCGGTGACGACTCCCTTCGTGACAACGGCCCCGGTCCTCCGGCACGGTCCCGAGTACGAGGTGACGACCGGAACGGTGTCGGGTCTCGGGACGGTGCTCGTCGACGGGAGGGGGATCACGCTCTACCAGTACTCGACCGATGTGCGGGGCCAGCCGTCGCGCTGCTACGCCATCTGTGCCGTCCAATGGCCTCCGGTCGTGCTGCCGCCCGGTGTCACCGCACCGGTGGTCGGCCCGGGCGCGGTCGCCAGGTTGGTCGGCACCGCCCGCCGTCGCGACGGGAGCACGCAGGTCACCTACAACGGATGGCCCCTCTATCTGTGGCCGCCCGACAGGGCCCCCGGAATGGCGACCGGGCAGGCACTGACCAACGCCGGAGGCCTGTGGTACGCCCTCACGCCGGCCGGTCGTCCCCTCGTCACGCCCGCGGCGTGAGGACCCGGCTCCCCCGCGTGGCGCCACCGCCCCATCGGCGGACGACGGTTCCACGGGGCAGGGCCCCAACCGACCGACGGCACCCCGGGTCCCTGTGGTCCATCCGCTCCACCGGATCGCTCCTCTCGATCAACTCGACCGGTTCGGTCCTGTCGA
>JAKAZC010000177.1 GCA_021826655.1 Actinomycetes bacterium
GACGGTGAAGGAGTAGACCGTCCCCGTACCGGGCAGCTCGACCCATTCGAACTGCCCGTGCTGGCATTCGAAGCAGAACGGGGTCGGCGGCAGGACGAAGGTCCCGCAGTTCGTGCACCGGCAGCCCAGCAGCCGGCCTTGGAGCGCCGCGTCCCAGAAGGGCTGGGTCCGCTCGTCGGCGTAGGGGTCCTTCATGGGGGCGGGGAACACTCCCCGACGCAGCTCGGTCATCGCCTACCTCCTCAGAAGGGTTCCGCTGACAGGAAGGGACGCCGGACCGCCGGTGACCAGCGCGATCTCCGCCCCTTCGACCTGGTTGACCGCCACGCCGCGGAGCTGCTCGACCGCCTCGCGCACGTGGGTCATCCCGATGATGTACGCCTCGGAGAGGTGGCCTCCGTGGGTGTTCACCGGGATCGTGCCCCCGGGCCAGCGGATGTTGCCCTCGGCCACGAAGGGGCCTCCCTCGCCGATCCCGCAGAAGCCGTAGTCCTCCAACTGCATGATGACCATGGGCGAGAAGTGGTCGTACAGCAGCGCGACGTCGACGTCGCTGGGCCCGATCCCGGCCATCTCGTACATCCGCTTGGCCACCGGACGGTGCCCCGAGGACGCGAAGTACTCGTCGGGTTGCTGAAAGTAGCCGAAGATGGCCGGGCCCCAGCGGCCCATGCCGCCGTTCGCCGAGGCCATGACGTACACCGGGGGATGGCGCAGGTCGCGCGCCCGCTGAGCCGACGTGGTGATGACCGCGACGGCCCCGTCCGTCTCCATCGTGTAGTCGAAGAGGCACAGGGGATCCGAGATCATGCGGGCGTTGAAGTAGTCGTCGACGGTGAGCGGATCCTTCTGAAGGGCCGTCGCCGGCCGCCGGATCGCGTTGTTCCGCTGGGAGATGGCGACCTCGGCCATGTGCTCCCGCTTGGTCCCGTAAAGGTGCATGTGCCGTTGGGTGAGCAGGGCGAAGCTGTTCCCCGGCGAGATGAGCCCGGCGCTCGAGGTGAACGCCGCCTCGGGTGGAACGCCTCCCGACGCGTAGGGGTTGCCACCGCCCCCCCCGCCCCCGCCCCCATCGCCGACCTGGGTCCCCCCGAGGCGTCGTGTCGCCTGCTGCAGGGTCATGAGGGAGACGCAGACCTCGGCCATCCCCGACACGATCGCCGCCGACGCCAGGCCGATGGAACCGGCCGAGCCGCCCCCGCCCGACGTCAGGGTCGCGGCGAAGCGCACCTCGGGGACGCCCAGGTTGGCGGCCACCGCGGCCGGGTCGCAGGAACCGGAGTAGATGGCGAACCCGTCGAGGTCGTCCACGCCGAGGCCGGCGTCCTGCAGCGCCAGCTTGATGGCCTTGCAGGCCATCTCCATGGGGGTCTGCGGGAGCGACTGGCCTCGCTTGTAGTAAGGCGTCGCACCGACGCCGACGATCGCCGTCTGGTCCTTCAGTGTCAAGAGTGCACCCCTTTCGTCGGGTGCACCCCCGGTGCAACCCCCAATATTCCTCGGATGATGTCCCCGTGCTCGTTCCTGCTCATCTGCCCACCCGGACTGCCGTCGCGGGTTCGCGTGGACCGCTGCACCACGCCAGCCACCGGGACGGGTTGCGGCGCCCCGCCGATCAGCCGGCGACCGGCGCCCGGCCGACGTGGGGGAACAGATCGAGGAAGGCGCCCTGGGTGATGCGGTCGCGGGTCTGGTCGTCGACGCCGTCGAACAGCTCGTGGAGGACCTTCTGGGTGTGGGGGAAGGTCCCTTCGAGGTGCGGGTAGTCGGTCCCGAACATGACGTTGCGGAATCCCATCGCCGTCATGGCCGGGATCGCGGTCTCGTCGTGCTGGAACGAGGCGTACACCTGCCGGTTGATGTACTCCTTGGGGAGCATGGAGACCTCGCCCCGGTCGAACATCGAATGCTGCCGGTACGCCTCGTTCATGCGATCGCCGAGGAACGGCGCCCAGGTGGCCCCGCCTTCGGAGACCAGCACCTTCAGGCCGGGGTGTCGCTCGAGCGCCCCCGAGGCGATCATCATCACGACGGCCAGCTGGCCGCCGAACGTGGTGTTGACGTAGTTGATGATCGCGCCGCCCGGACCCCGGTACTTCTGCGGCTTCTCGCCCGATTCCGTGCCGATGTGGAACGCGAGGACGGACCCGGTCCCCTCCATCACGTCCCACAGGGGTTCCCATTCCGGCGCGTTCCAGTGGCCGTGCATCACCGGGGGCTTGGTCGGGAGGAAGACTGCCCGGAAGCCCTTGGCCGCGCAACGCTCGACCTCGGCAACCGACAGGTCGATCGACTGCAGGGGGAGCGTCGCGCAGGGCACGAGCCTCGGCGAGAGTGACGAGATCTCGTCACTGACCCAGTCGTTGAGCACCTCGGCCGCCGCCCTGGCCAGCTCGGGGTCGTCGAGCTCGCCGTACCAGAGCCCGAGGGAGGGGAACACCACCTCGCCCCAGACACCCTGGTCGTCGAGGTCGGCCATCCGCTTGGCGTTGTCGGTCCCGCCCTGGGCCCGCATCGCCTCCGCCATCTCGGCGTTGGCCCCGCCCGGCGCCCGCTGACGGATCACCTTCCCGTCGATGTGGGTGACGATCTCGCCGTCGACGAACTCGGACCTCGGCATCCGGTCCGCCAGGTGGGCGGGCATGCCGTCCCGGTACAGGTCGGGAGGTTCGATGCAGTGCGAGTCACCCGAGCTCGTCCAGATCTTTTCGGTGCTGTTCACGGAACCCGCTCCTGTTTAGAAATGTGATTGTTAAACCCTACCATCCTCGCCGATCGCACGGGCCAGGACGGGCACCTCGGCCATCGAGCGCAAGGCGTCGTTCAGGTGGGTGCAGCAGTCGGGCCCCCGGAGCACCTCGATCACGCGAGCGCGGAGGTCCGCCATCGGCTGGCCGACCAGCCAGTCGACGTTCGGCGCCGCGGCCGGGCACTCGGGATACGGCAGCACCCGCGGCTCGGCCACCACGCGGCCCAGGACGCCCCCGGCGTCGGCCGCAGCTTCGATCCGGTACTCGTGCACGGCCACCTCGGTGCCGTCGGGTTCCCGGGTCGAGTCGCGGAACATGGCGTCCACCAGGACTTGGCCGGAGTCCACCCAGACGTCTATCCGCCGCGCCCGCCGCATGGACACCCCGGGAAGGGGATCGAGCTCGTGCCAGCCCACCGGGTCCTCGGGGTCGGTGAGCGGCGGTACGGGGGCCACGTTGTGCCTCCCGCCGATGGAGGAACCGTCGGCCGCGAGCGCGCTCGACCCGGGCCGGAAGCCGGCGCAGATGCCCTCCATCGGGCGGCGTCCGGGCCGGGTGTCGCCACCGTCCGCGCCGTCCGCACCGTCCGCACCATCCCCACGGGCCGCCCGGGGCCAGTCGACCAGATGGCGCGACCACGCGAAACCGGCGACGAGGCTGGCGCCGGCGATGTCGTCCACGAGAAGCCAGAGGGGCGAGCCGCTCCGGCGTTCCTCCGGCAGGGCGTCGGTGAGGGCGGATCGGAGCTTGCCGCCGCCCCGGGCACCCACGACCTGACGGATCGCCGGGCGGTCGGGCTCCGCTCGGATCGCCTCGATGGTGCGATCGGTCCCGATCCGGGCCCACATGGCGTCGAATGCGAGGACGGCCGGCTCGCCGTGAAGCGGGGTCAGCAGGTCCCGGGCCCGACCGAGCAGGTGCAGCGGGGTCCCCCAACCGGCCGGCCAGGTCATGTCGATGCTGCTGGTCCGCCGGACCGAGCCCGGCCGCCGGGCAGGCGGGCGGGCCGCCGGGTTCCGGGGTGCCGGCGGCGGCTCCGGGCCGTCGCCGAGGCGGAGCGGATGCCGGTCCGGGCCGCGGGCGTCGCTCACGTCCCTCCCCCGGTGACCGCGCCGGTGACCCCGGCACCTTCGCCGACCTGGTCGCCGAGCTCGAACCGCCAGGCCCCTGGCGTCATCCAGAGCCGCCGCCGCCGACCGGCCCGACCCAGGTCGAGGTCCTCGTACGCGGCATCACCCGCCCACAGCGCCACCATGCCATCGTCCCCGGGCCCCGGGGCGATACGGGTCTCGTAGCGCTCGGGCTCGTGGCGGCGAGCCTCGGCCAGGGCGTCGTGCACCGACGACTTCGATGCCAGCCAGTGCAACGTGATCCACGTCGGGGGCACGAGCTGCATCTCCCCGCGCCCGTGGGCGGCCAGCACGTCCGACGGCGGCATCCAGACGTGGTCGTGGATCTCGGACCCGTCGACGGTCACGTCCGACACGGCCGGAGCGGGGGCCAGGAAGATCCAGGTCGAGAAGCGCCTCACCGCCGTGGACGGCGGGAGCCAGTGCGAGAGGGCGACGAGCTGGTCGCGCTCGGGCTCCAACGCGGCCTCCTCCCTCGCCTCGCGCACGGCGGCGCGACGGGCAGTGGCCAGCTCGTCCCGGGGGTGCTCGGGATCGGCGTCGCCGTCGTCGACCATCCCGCCGGGGAAGACCCACATCCCCCCGAACTGCCCCCGCTGGTTGCGCCGGAGCATGAGCACCTCCATCCGGCCGTCGACGTCGCGCCCGAGCACGACCGTCGCCGCGGCCACCGGCGCCTGCACCCCGGCGCCCTCGGTCACCGGGCTGCGAGCCGATCGGGGCAGGCGCGGGACTGGCGGGGAGGTCGGCGGACCATCGGGTCGGAAGAGCACCGCACGGCTTCGACCATAGAGCATCCACCCGGCCGGACCGCCCGCCTGTGGACGCGAGCCCGGTCCCGGAGGCCTCCCCGGGACCGCGCGCACCCCCTCGCTAGATTGCTCCGATGACCCCGGATCCGGTTGTCGCGCCCGAGCTCGGGCGCAGCGTCGTGATCCTGCCGGGGCGGCGTCCGCCGGATGGATGGATCGGTTCGCCGGTCGTCGCAATCGACCGGGCGATCCTCGGCGCACCTGCCGAGGTGGTCGGCGCGCTCCACGACGCCTGGGCCCGGCGCCGGCCCCTGGTCATCGAGCTGGGGGTGGAGCCGGGGGACCTGCGTGGGGGGACACGGGTGGACGTTCCGCCGTACCTGCTCGAGCCCGGGTTCGACCTCGTCGTCGAGCGCCTGCAGTTCCTCGTCTGGGCCAACTCCTACGACGCCCGGAGCGGCGAGCTGGTCTGGTGGCATGGGCGCAAGGCCGCACGGGGGTTCGCCTCCCGAGGTGTGCGGATCGGCGGGGCGGCCGACGTCACCCTCGCCGACGGCACCCCGCTCTACGTCGACGGCGGCCCACCGCACCCTCCCGAGCTCGCGAGCGGGATCGGGGTCGTCCATCGGTGGAACGCGGAGGCGGGGTCGCTGGCGGTCGCCGGCCACTGCGCCCCCCGGGCGGGGCTGGCCCCCGATCAGCTCGCGGCGGTCAGGCATGCGTCGGGGCCCGCCCGCGTCCTCGCACCGGCCGGCTCCGGTAAGACCCGCGTCCTCACGGAGCGGCTCCGCCACCTCCTCGCCGACCGCCGGGTCGATCCGTCGTCGGTCACCGTCCTCGCCTACAACACCAAGGCCGCGGACGAGCTGCGGGAGCGGTGCGCCGACCTCCTCTCGCCGGCCGGCCCCTCCATCCGGACGATCAACAGCCTGGGCCTGTCCATCTGCAACGGGACCGACCGGGGCGTCAGGTTGAGCGTGATCGGGGAGCCCGGGGCCCGGTCCCTCGTCGAGTCCCTCTTCGAGATCAGGCGCCGTGCCAACGTCGACGTCGTCGCCCCCTACCTCCAAGCGCTCTCGGCGATCCGGCTCGGTCTGCGGTCGCCGGCCGAGGTGGAGGACCGGTTCCCCGACGCGGCCGGGGTGGCGGAAGGGTTCGAGCGATATCGCAGGGCGCTGGCCGAGGCCGGGTCCGTCGACTTCGACGAGCAGATCTATCGCGCGATCGAGGTCCTCCTGACCGAGCCCGAGTCGAGGGCGGCGGCCCAGAGGCGCTGCCGCCATCTTCTGGTGGACGAGTTCCAGGACCTGAACCCCGCGCACCTGCTGCTGATCCGTCTCCTGAGCGCTCCGGGCTTCGACTGCTTCGGAGTCGGCGACGACGACCAGGTCCTGTACGGGTACGCGGGCGCGACGCCGGAGTACCTGGTGGACTACGACCGCTACTTCCCAGCGGCGGCGCACCACGGGTGCGAGGTGAACTACCGGTGCCCTCCGG
>JAKAZC010000178.1 GCA_021826655.1 Actinomycetes bacterium
GGGTTCCCCTCCCCCGACTGCTCCGCCGGACCGGGGACCGGGGAGGGCGGGGCGCCCTTGGCCCGGCGCGTCGAGCCGGTGATCGACGCCTGGTTCGACTCGGGCTCGATGCCCGCCGCACAGGTCGGGTACCCGCACGTCCCGGGATCGTCGGAGGCGTTCGCGTTCCCCGCGGACTTCATCTCCGAGGCCATCGACCAGACCCGCGGCTGGTTCTACTCCCTCCTCGCGGTCAACACGCTGGTCTTCGGTTCCGCCCCGTACCGGCACGTGGTCTGCCTCGGGCACATCGTCGACGCCGACGGCCGCAAGATGTCCAAGTCGGTCGGCAACGTCATCGACCCGTGGCAGATCCTCGACTCGCGGGGCGCCGACCCGCTCCGCTGGTGGATGTTCAGCCAGGGCTCGCCGTGGACGCCGACCCGGGCGAGCATGGGTGCCATCGACACGTCGATGCGCGAGACCCTGCTCACGCTCTGGAACACGTTCAGCTTCTTCACCACGTACGCCTCGCTGAACGGGTTCGATCCCGCCGACCCGTCGGTGCCCCCCGCCGCCGATCGGCCGGCCCTCGATCGCTGGGTGCTGTCCCGGCTGGCGTCCACCGTCGCGACCGTGACGGCCGCGCTCGACCGCTACGAGCCCCTGGCGGCGGCCGGCGCGGTGAGCCTGCTGGTCGACGACCTCTCCAACTGGTACGTGCGGCGGAGCCGCCGGCGGTTCTGGCGCACCGATCCCGACGCGCCGCCGTCGGACACCCTGGCCGCCCACGCGACGCTCCACCACGTCCTGACGACCCTGTCGATCGTGCTGGCCCCGTTCTGTCCCTTCGTGGCCGACCGGATGTGGCGCGAGCTGACCGGGGCGCAAGATGCCGACTCGGTGCACCTCCTCGACTGGCCCGACCCCGAGAGCCCGGCCGCGGGCCTCGCCGGGCGGATCGACGCAATGCTCGAGTCCCAGATGGGCCTGGCCCGCCGGCTGACCTCGCTCGGGCGGGCCGCGAGGAGCGAGGCCGGGGTCCGGGTCCGCCAGCCGCTCGCCCGGGCCTTGGTCTTCGTCCCGACCGGCACGCCGGACGTCCCGCCCGGCGTCGTCGAAGACGAGCTCAACGTCGACGAGGTGGTGGTGACCCAGGAGCTGGGCGAGATCCTGCGGTTCGAGCTGGTCCCGAACTTCCGGGAGCTCGGTCCGAGGCTCGGCCCGGCGGTGAAGGACCTCCGGAAGGCGCTGGCCGGTGTCGACGGGGCCGCGGCCGCGGCCTCGCTCGAATCCGGGGGCGTGGTCCGGGTGGAGCTGCCCGGGGGCCCGGTCGAGCTCGGCCCGGGCGATCTCGAGCTGCGGGTGCAGGGCCAGCCGGGGTTCGCCGTCTCGCGTGACGGGGGCGAGGTCGTCGCCCTCGACCTCGCCATCGACGACGACCTGGCCCTGCGGGGCCTGGCCCGCGAGGTGGTCCGGCTCGTGCAGGACCTCCGCAAGTCGAGCGGGCTCGAGGTGTCCGACCGCATCGAGCTGAGCCTGAGCGGGCTCGACGAGCTCCGGCCGCACTTCGCCGCGATCGGTCGCGAGGTCCTCGCCACGGAGGTGGCGGTCGGGCCCGGACCGGGGGAGGGGATCCCCCTCGATCTGGGTGAGCGTCCCGAGGCGAGGGCCTGGCTCACCCGGGCCTGATCCGCGCGACCAGCGGCGCGTCGCGCGTCCGGTCCCGCCCCCTCCCTCGACGCCTTCGTCCGCGGCACCGCCGGGTCGAACGCCTGCCGAACCGCATCGCCGGGACCTTCGGCCCTGCCGGTCCCCGGAACGGTCCGCGAGTCTGGACGGAGTGGCCCGCACGGGCCGAGACGAGGAGGAGATGCCATGAGGCTCGATTTCCTTCGAGGTGACGTCGCGACGGGGAGCGGTACCTCCGACGACCGGATCGCCATGCTGGAGGCCCCGACCGGGAACCTCCGGATCGCCGACTGGCTCTATCGCGCGAAGGCCGCGAGTGTCGTGTGGCTCGTCGCCCGTCTCTGGCTCGGCTACGAGTGGCTCAACGCCGGCTACCAGAAGCTCTGGGGCGCCGAGAACTCGGGCTTCTGGAACAGCAGCGGCGCGGCGGTGAAGGGCTACGCCACTGCGGGCATCGCCGGCTCGGCCTCGGGGAAGGGAGGCGCCTCCTACGGATGGTGGGCGGCGTTCCTGCACAACTTCGTCGTTCCCAACGCATCGTGGATCGCCAAGCTGATCGCGGTGAGCGAGTTCGCGATCGGCGTGCTGCTGATCGTCGGCCTGTTCACCGGGGCGGCGGCGTTGGCAGGGCTCGTGCTGAACCTCGTCTACATGTTCTCCGGCACGGCCGGGGTGAACCCGGCGTACGCCGTCGTGTCACTGCTCCTGGTGCTGGCCTGGCGTAACGCCGGCTATCTCGGTATGGACGGCGTCGCGCTCCCCTGGGTCCGTCACCTCCTGCACCACGGGGGACGGGCCGCAAGGTCGGTGCACCAGCCGCCGGCAGGGGCGCTGCCGGTCCACTGACTTGCCGTCGGTGATCCGGTGGTGACCCGGCGGCGACGGGGACCTTCGGCCCTGGTCGGGCCGAGGGCACCGGAACCACGATGAGGAAGAGAAGAGCTCGAGCAATCCCGAAGAGGGACGAGGAGGCGCATCATGAAGGCACTCGTGTACGAGGGACCGGGATCGAAGACCTGGAAGGAAGTACCGGACCCGGTCGTCGTCGACGACGGTGACGCGATCGTCAGAGTCGACGCCACCACGATCTGCGGTTCGGACCTGCACATCTTGAAGGGCGACGTGCCCGAGACCACGCCGGGCCGCATCCTCGGCCACGAGGCCGTCGGCACGGTCATGGCCGTGGGCCCCGGGGTCAAGACCGTCGCGGTGGGTGACCGGGTGCTCGTCTCGTGCATCTCCGCGTGCGGGCGCTGCCGCTTCTGCCGCGAGGGCCGCTACGGTCAGTGCCTCGGCGGTGGCGGATGGATCCTCGGGCACCTGATCGACGGGACCCAGGCGGAGCTCGTGCGGGTGCCATTCGCCGACACGTCGACGTACCGCGTACCCGAGGGTGTCCGTGACGAGGAGATCCTGATGCTCGCGGACATCCTCCCCACCGCCTACGAGGTGGGGGTCCTGAACGGGCGGGTGCAGCCCGGCGACGTCGTCGCCATCGTCGGGGCCGGCCCGGTCGGCCTGTCGGCGATCCTGGGGGCCAAGTTGTTCTCGCCCGGCCACGTCGTGTCGATCGACCTCGCCGATGCCCGCCTCGAGGCCGCGAAGCGGTTCGGCGCCGACGTCACCGTGAACAACGGTCGCGAGGACGCCCTCGCCATCGTGCGGGAGCTGACCGGCGGCCTCGGGGCCGACGTCGCCATCGAAGCCGTCGGCGTTCCCTCGAGCTTCGAGCTCTGCACGGAGCTGGTTCGCCCCGGGGGCCACGTGGCGAACATCGGGGTGCACGGCCAGCCGGCCACGCTCCACCTCGAATCCCTCTGGATCCGCGACGTGACGGTGACCACCGGGCTGGTCGACACGTACTCGACACCGACGCTCCTGCGGCTCGTCTCGTCACACCTGATCGACGGGCAGCGGTTCGTCAGCCACCACTTCGGGTTGGGACAGATGCTCGAGGCCTACGACGTGTTCGCACGGGCTTCGGAGACCGGTGCGCTGAAGGTCGTGCTCACCCGTTGAGCGCGACCTCGTCGAGCGCGACGGGCACCACGGCGACGGGCACCGCGACGACGGTGGTCGCCGCCGTGGTCCGTGGTGTGTAGACCTCCCTTGTGACTAGCGCCCGCAGACGGGCCCGTCTCCGCGGAGCTTTCGGAGCGCGGTATCGAGGGCGTGCCGATCGGTGGCGCTCAGGGGGCCCAAGAGGTGCCGGTCGAGGCCGTCCAGGTGGACGGCGACCGCCTCGTGAAGCTTGGACCAGCCACTCGGGGTGAGGGCGACGTACACGCTGCGCCGGTCGGAGGGGCAGTTCTGGCGCTCGACGTAAGCGGCCTCCGTGATGCGGTCGACGAGGCGGGTGACGCCGCCCGAGGTCAGGGAGATCTCGGCGGCGAGCTGGGTCATCGTCAGGTGCCCGTCGGCGGATCGGGCGAGGCGGATGAGCACGTCGAACCACGTGAGGGGGATCCCGCAGGCCTGCTCGAGCTCGATGCCGAGCACCCTGGTGAGGTGGGCGTGCGACTCGATGAGCAGTCCCATCAGGGTGATCCGGTCGTCGTTCACCGGGCAGGGAACGCCGGGCCCGGTCCCGCGGCCCTCGGGGTCCGGGCCCGAAGCGGTGCCCGGCCGGACCGCGCTCCCGCCCCCCGCGCCGCTCACGCCGGCCAACCCGACATCCATGTCCTCACCGGCCTTCCTGTCGCCCCAGTGCGGATCCTACACTATCTTAGAACGCAATAAATGATTGACAAGAAGTTGTAAAAGCAGATACTGTTACCTCAGGCAAGTAATCCCGGAAGGGGCCGACGCGCAGAGCACCGCGCCGATCACGACAGAACCGATCACCGCAACAGAACCGAACACAGCAGAGGAGACGACCATGACCACCGAGACCGTCGACACCACGAGCCTGCCGGCCGCCGGTACGTACGAGATCGACCAGATCCACAGCACCGTGGGCTTCGTCGCCCGCCACCTGGTCGGGGCCAAGGTGCGGGGCCGGTTCTCCGATTTCAGCGGCACGATCACCATCGCGGAGGTGCCCGAGCAGTCCTCCGTGCAGGCGGAGGTGGTCGTGGGCAGCGTCGAGACCGGACAGGAGCAGCGGGACGCCCACCTGCGCTCGGGCGACTTCTTCGAGGCGGAGTCGTTCCCGAACCTGATCCTGCGGAGCACCGGGCTCACGAGGTCCGGCGACAACGAGTACGTGCTGCACGCCGACCTGACGGTGCGGGGAGTGACCAAGCCCGTCGACTTCGACCTCACCTACCTGGGTTCGGGGCCCGGGATGGCGCCCGGATCGGTGGTGGCGGCCTTCGAGGCGAGCGCCGAGATCGACCGCCGCGATTTCGGGGTCAGCTTCGGAGGCGCGATCGGCAACGGCGGCCTGATCGTCGGGAACAAGGTGCGGATCGAGCTGGACGTCGAAGCCCACCAGCAGTAGGGGCGGGAGCCGCCCGCCGGCGGGGCGGTGTCGACGGTGTTCGGGGCGGGCACGGCATGGCACGGTAAGGTCACTGGCCATGGCGAAGCTCGGCCCGCGCAAGTTGTTGAAGTCGGCGGTGGCCGCAGTCGGCCTGCTCGGCACGATGGCCAGCATCTGGTGGTTCGCCCTGAAGCCGAGACGCAAGCACGACGCCTGACCGGTCCGGGTCGCCCGGAGCCGGTCAGGTCGTCGGCGCGACGATCGCCGGAAGGAGCTCGCTGATCGGGCCCCGCAGGATCGCGGTGGCGAGATCGTCCATGGGCGTGGGCTCGGCGTTCACGATCACCACGGCAGCGCCGGCGCCCGCCGCGAGCGGGACCAGCCCGGCCGCCGGGTGGACGGTCAGGCTGCTGCCGACCGCCAGCAACAGGTCGCTCCCGGCGGCGGCCCGCTCGGCCCGGCGGAGATCTTCGGGGACCAGGCTCTGGCCGAAGCTGATGGTGGCCGACTTCAGGATCCCGCCACACCCGTCGAGGGGACAGGCCGGGTCCTCCTCCCCGGCCCGCACCCGGTCGAGCACCTCGGCCATCGGCCGGCGGTCGCCGCACCCGAGGCAGACCGCGAACCGCATGTTGCCGTGTATCTCCACGACCCGGTCGGGGTCGTTGCCGGCGAGCAGGTGCAGCCCGTCGACGTTCTGGGTGACGAGGAGGTCGAGCCGTCCGCTGCGCTCCAGGCTCACGAGGGCCCGGTGCCCGGCGTTCGGGGCGGCCGACCAGGTCGGGGAGCTCAGGCGGCTCCTCCATGCGGCGCGCCGGACCGCGGGGTCCTGCACGTAGGTCGCGAGCGTGGCGAGGCGTTCCGCGCCCGGGTCCTTGGTCCACACCCCGTCGGGACCCCGGAAGTCCGGGATGCCCGAGTCCGTCGAGATGCCGGCTCCCGTCAGCACCACGACCCGGGCAGCGCGGGCGACCAGCTCCCGCGCGAACGGCTCGGCCTCGGCGCCCGGT
>JAKAZC010000179.1 GCA_021826655.1 Actinomycetes bacterium
CCTGACCAGCACCTCTTCGGTGGAGGTAAGGGGATTCGAACCCCTGACCTCTTGACTGCCAGTCAAGCGCTCTACCAACTGAGCTATACCCCCGAAGACGGATCAGGTTATCAGGAGGGCACCTGACGTCCGAATCGGGGTCGGGGAGGGACCCGCGCCCCCGACCGGAAGTCAGACCCGCCCCTGGATCGCCACTCCGACTCCGCCCTGAACCGACCGGCGTGCCGCCGACAAATCGGGATCGACCGTCACTACGATTGCCGTCGGCCAGGCGGCCCGCGACGTAGATGCACACCTGCGCCGGGCCGGATCGCAGTAGGCCGCAGCCGGTACACACGACGACGAAGGGGCACAGATGGGTGATTCGGTGGAGTACCGCGACGGGGTCTTCGTCGCCACAGGTCAGGACCGGGTGATCGAACCGGCCGGAACAGGATCGGTCACAGGTACCGCACTGATGGTCCGGCCCGACGAGCACCTGGCCCCGGTGGGCACACCGGGCATGCTGGTCGACGCCGAACTCACGCCCGTCGCACCGTCTCCGGCGCCCTCCCATCCCACCGGTGGGGCCCGCCGGGTCGCCGTCGCCACCGTCGTCGCGGCGCTCATCGCCGCCGTGGCCTTCGGGGCCGCCGCCTTCGGTGGCGCCTTCGGCTCCCACTCGTCCACACCCGGCTCGGGCCGGAGCACCCTCGGCGCCGCCGCCGCTTCCTCGGCCACGGCCACGTCGGTGACCTTTACGGTGTCGGCCACGCGGTCGACACCGTCCACGGTGACCACACTCCTGTCGGGGACCGGCGTCGTCGACCTGACCCGCGGCACAGGTCGGTTGACCGCGTCCGTGCCGGCGCTCTCGGGCTACGCCGGCAGTGGCAGCGACACCGTCGACATTGTCGCCGACGCTCGCTCCGTCTACGTCGGGTCGCCGCTGGTGTCCTCGGCCACCGGGGGCGGGCACTGGCTGAAGGCGGCACTCCCCGCCGACACGTCCGCAGGCGGTGCCGACTCGTCGACGCTCGCCGTGCTGGCCGACCCGTCGCAACTGCTGGGACTCCTGACCTCGGTCGGTGGCCGGGTGACGACCGTGGGAAACGTCGACCTCCAGGGGGTCCCCACCACGGAGTACCGGACCACTGTGACCCTGTCCGAGCTCGCGTCGAGGGCGGGCGTGACTGCACACTCGGCGGCGGGCGCCCGGATCGCCCGCGTGCTCGCCCAACTGGGCAGCAGCTCGGTACCGATCTCGGCATGGGTGGGCACCGACGGCCACGTCCGCCAGCTGACGGCCTCGCTCGACCTGTCGCGGCTGACACTGGGTGGGCTGGCCGGTGACATCGTCGGCGGCACGCTGGGAGGTTCCACTGGGGGACGGACCACCTCGTCCACCACCGTCACGGTCGGCTTCTCGCACTACGACCAGCCGGTGACGGTGACGGTGCCGCCACCTTCGCAGGTCACCGACGTCAACGGCGTCGTGTCCGCGATCACCGGTGCCGTGTCCGCCGTCCGGCACGCGGTGTCGAGCCTGTCCGCGAGCCTCTGACCGCTCCGTCGCCGTCACGATCCCACCCGGGTGGGGCCACCGGTCGCGCCCGGTACGATCGGCCCCCATGGCACGGGCCTACGACGTCATCGACATCGAGAAGAAGTGGCAGCGCCGCTGGAGCGACGAAGGCACCTACGAGGTGGACGCCGACGACCCCCGGCCGCCGTGGTACGTGCTCGCCATGTATCCGTACCCGTCGGGGCCGGCCCACATGGGCCACGTGCGGAACTACACGTTCAGCGACCTGCTGGTCCGCCACCGCACCATGCTTGGCCATGCCGTCCTCTCACCCTTCGGGTTCGACTCGTTCGGTCTCCCAGCCGAGAACGCCGCCATCAAGACCGGTGCCCATCCCCGTGTCTTCACCGACGCCCGCATCGACGAGCTGAAGGAGTCGATCACCTCGCTCGGCGCCGTCTACGACTGGCGCCGGGAGATCCGTAGCCACGACCCCGAGTACATCAAGTGGAACCAGGTCATCTTCACCAAGCTGTTGGAGGCGGGCCTCGCCTACCGGGCGAACGCCCCGGTCAACTGGTGCCCCGGGTGTCAGACGGTGCTGGCCAACGAGCAGGTGCTGGCCGACGGGACCTGTGAGCGCTCCGGCGATCTGGTGGTCAAGCGCGACCTCGAACAGTGGTTCTTCCGCATCACCGAATACGCCGATGAGCTACTGGCCGGACTCGACGCCCTCGAATGGCCGGAACGGGTCAAGACCATGCAGCGTAACTGGATCGGCCGGTCCGAGGGTGCCGAGTTCGATCTGGCCGTCGTCGGCCGGGACGGTTCCGACGGGCGGGAGCCCCTGGCGCTGCGGGTGTTCACCACGCGACCCGACACCTCGTTCGGCATGACCTACGCCGTCATCGCTCCCGAGCACCCGATGGTGGGGGTGCTCACCACGCCCGAGCACGCCGAGGCGGTCGCGGCGCTACGGGCCCGGGCGGCGGTATCCACCGACGTCGAACGGATGTCGGAGTCGGGGTCGGCCACCCTGGCCAAGCGCGGCGCGTTCACCGGGTCGTCCGTGGTCAACCCCTTCACCGAGGAGTCCGTGCCTGTCTACGTGGCCGACTACGTGCTGATGGGCTACGGCACCGGCGCCATCATGGCCGTGCCCGCCGAGGACACCCGCGACTGGGATTTCGCCCTGGCCCACGGCCTCCCGCACGTGCGCACGGTGCGGCCGCCCGAGGGCTGGGAAGCACACGGGGGCCCCGGTGGGGGCCCCGGCGGTGCCTACACCGGCACCGGCGAGAAGATCAACAGCCGGTGGCTGGACGGCCTCGACATCCCGACGGCCAAGGAGAAGGCCACCGAGTGGCTCGAGGAGCGGGGCTTGGGCGTCCGCACCGTCAACTACCGACTGCGCGACTGGCTGGTGTCACGGCAACGGTTCTGGGGCTGCCCGATCCCGGTCGTCTACTGCGCCGCGCACGGCATCGTGCCCGTGCCCACCGACCAGCTGCCCGTGCTCGCCCCCGACGATGTCGAGTTCCTGCCAACCGGCGAGTCGCCACTGGCCACACACCCGGGCTTCCTGCGCACGACCTGCCCGGTGTGCGGTGGCCCGGCCACCCGCGAGACGGACACCATGGACACCTTCGTGGACTCGTCCTGGTACTTCCTGCGGTTCACGGACCCGTGGACTCCCGACGCCCCGTTCGACCAGGAGATCGCCCGGCACTGGATGCCGGTCGACCAGTACATCGGAGGTATCGAGCACGCCATCCTCCACCTGCTCTACGCGCGGTTCTTCACCAAGGCCCTCGTGGACGTCGGACTCGCTCCCGAGGGACTCCGTGAGCCGTTCGCCCGACTGTTCACCCAGGGCATGATCCGCATGGACGGCACCAAGATGTCGAAGTCCAAGGGAAACCTGGTCGCGCCGTCGAGCTACTTGACCACCGTGGGGGCCGACGCACTCCGCCTCTTCCACCTGTTCGTGGGACCACCGGCCGACGACGTCGACTGGTCGGCGCAGACCGATTCGGTCATCGACGGGTGCGCCCGCTTCCTCGACCGGGTGTGGCGGCTGGCCGTGCCTGAGGAGGGGTGGACCGTCGGCGACCCGGGCGGCGGGCCGGACGATGGCGACCTGGCCGTCCGCCGGGCAATCCACCGGCTCGTCGACCGGGTGACCCGCGACTACGAGCGCTGGTCGTACAACACGGCCGTCGCCGCCTGCATGGAGTTCGTCAACCTGCTCCAGCCCTACGTGCGCGGCGGGGGCCGGGCCGATGTCGCCGATGAGGCCGTCGACACCCTGCTCCTGCTCCTCGCGCCGATGACCCCGCACGTGGCGGCCGAGGCGTGGGAGCGTCGGCACGGCGACCACGTCCACCTCCGCGCCTGGCCGGTCGCCGACCCGGCGTTCCTGGTGGAGGAGACGGTCACCATGGTGGTCCAGGTGAACGGGAAGGTCCGCGCCCGGATCGAGGTGGCCCCGGACGTGTCCGAGGCCGAGGCCGAGGCGCTGGCATTGGCGTCGGGCCCGGTGGTCGCCGCACTCGCCGGCAGGACCCCGAAGCGGGTCGTCGTGCGCCCGCCCACGCTGGTCAACGTCGTCGTCTGACCATCGGTCGACCGGCGGCCACGTTCGGTGCACCGACGATGTCCGGGTCCGGGTCCGGGTGAGGCGAGTGCGGTCGCCGGGACCGGTCGGACGGCTGTTGGCGGTGCGGGCCCGGGACGGGCGCGGGTTCCGCCTCGCCGTCCGCGGCCGCAGCCGCAGTGCCGTTCCCCCCGCCCGCGCCGTGCACGACGCACGCGGGCCCGGTCGCCCGCTGGTCAAATGGCTGAACCGGGGGACGCTGCACCCGGTCCGTCCGGACGACCGACCGGTCAGTCCTTGAAGCCGCCCAGGAGCCCGGCCCACCGATCGGTGCCGATCCCGGACGTCCCGTACACGTTGAACCGGTCGATCAGCCCGCCCAAGCGGGACCGCACCTTGGCGGCGACGGTGTCGGGGGCGCCGACCACGGCGAAGGCGTCGAGCATCTCGTCGTCGATCAGGCGGGACATGTCGTCCCAGGCACCCCTCTTCGACAGGGTGTGGAGCTCGGACTGCAGGTCGCCCCACCCGTGCAGTTCGAGCACGGGACGGTAGGCGGGGGTGGAGCCGTAGAAGGCGAGCTGCTTGCGGGTGTCCGCCGCCGACCGGACGAACGCCGCCTCGTCGTCGCCGGTGACCACCATGCCCGGGTACGAGATCTGGACGTCGGACCGGGTGCGCCCGCTGGCAGCCAGGCCCCGCGCCAGTGCCGGGAGGGTGGCGTCACGCAGGTACCGCTCGGTCGTGAACGGGTGGGCGAGCAGCCCGTCGGCGACCTCACCGGCCACCTCGGTCATGAGCGGGCCCACGGCGGCCAGGAAGATGGGCGGGTTCCCGTACGGGTTGGGGCCGGGGTCGAACATCGGGGTCATGAGCGTGTGGCGGAAGTACTCGCCCCGGAAGGCGAGGCGGCTCCCGTCGGCCCAGCTGGCCCAGATGGCGCGCACGGCCAGGACGAGCTCGCGCATCCGGGGGGCGGGGTGCGACCACGGCATGGAGTAGCGCTTCTCGATGTGGGGCTTGATCTGGCTCCCGAGTCCCAGCATGAACCGGCCCCGCGCCACGGTCTGGAGGTCGTTGGCGGTGACGGCGAGGGTCATCGGGTTGCGGGCGAAGGCGACGGCGATCCCGGTCCCGACCTGCACGCGCTCGGTGTGCTCGGCCGCCAGCACCAGGGGGAGGAAGGGGTCGTGGCTGGTCTCGGCCGACCAGATGCCGTCGTAGCCGGCGGCCTCCGCCTCCCTGGCCTCGGCGACGACGCCGACCGGGTCGAATCCGAGGGTCCCGTCGACGAGCATGGGCCACGGTACCAAGGGGCGCCTCGGGATGGGGTGGCGCCGGTCGTGTGACGGGCCGCGCCCGGGGTAGTTGCGAAACCGCGTGCCGTGTCAGCACAATTGTCGTGTGAGCACCGATGGAGTCGACCGGACCGCGCCCCGTCCCGTGCCGGAGCTCACCCTCGTCGGGCCCGAGCCGGCGGTGACCGATGACGACCGGAACCGCTATGGCCTGCTCCTCGACCACGCGGCCGACCGGGGTCTGCTCTCCCCGGTCGAGTACCAGACGCGGTTGACCGAGCTGGCCGACGCCGCCTCGGTCGACGAGCTCCAGCGGATCGTGACCGAGCTGCCGGCATTCAGCGGGACGGGTGGACCCGTTGCGTCACCGCGTGGTGGCACCGGCCCGTCGGGGCCCGGTTCCCGGACCGCCCCGGACCCGGCCGCACTCGACTCGGCGCTGTGGGCCACGCGTACCCCTTCGGCGGGGCGACGGGGTACGGGCAACCCGTGGGTGGTCCTCGCCGTCCTGGTCGCCGTGCTGGTGGTGGCGATGGTGGTGCTCGCCCTGATCGTGGCCCATGTGGCCGCACGCCGCGTGGGTGCGGTGGTCACCTGGACGGCCCCGGTCAGTCGGCTTCGCCTCTGAGGAACTGCTCGAGTTCGGCGGCGATCTCGTCGCCGCTGGGCAATTCCGAGGCGAACCCGAGGGGCGTGCCCTCCT